>CAXAVQ010000133.1:0-7193 GCA_963971985.1 uncultured bacterium | reverse complement strand
CCCGCCGCAGCCGGAAGGCAGCCCGAGCATCCACGGCTACCGCGTCGTCGCGGAGATCGCCCGTGGCGGACAGGGCGTCGTCTATCAGGCCGAGCAGGCACTCACGGGCAAGTCCGTCGCGATCAAGCTGCTCCACTCGATCAACAATGCGACCGCGAGAGCCCGCCTCCACCGCGAGATGCAGATCATCGCCTCGCTTGATCACCCCGCGATCGTGCGCCTCATCGACTCCGTTCTGCTCGCCGACGGACGTGAGGCGATCGTCATGGAACACATACTCGGCGAACCCATCACAACATGGGTCGAGCGCGAATCGCCGGATGTCGACGAACGACTGCGCGTGCTCGCGCAGGTTGCAGACGCCATCCAGCACGCGCACGCCCACGGCGTGGTGCACCGGGACCTCACGCCCTCGAACATCCTCATCGACCGGCTAGGCCGCCCCCGCCTCCTGGACTTCGGCATCGCCCGACTCATCGCCGACGATCCGACCGCCCTGACCCGAACCGGCGAGTTCACCGGCACGCTCGCGTACGCCGCTCCGGAGCAGGTCTCCGGCGAACCCGTCGACGCCGATGCTCGAACCGATGTCTACTCGCTCGGTGTCATCGGATACCAGGTCCTCACCGGCACATCGCCCTACGCGCTGGACAGGCCGCTGGACGAACTGATCCGTTCGATCACCACCGACGAAGTGCCGTCCCGTTCCAGATCCGGTCTGCGTACGGATCAATGGACCGTTCTGCACAAGGCGATGCAGAAGGACCCGAAGCGCCGGTATCAGACCGCCGCCGAACTGTCCCATGACCTCCGCGAAGCGGCCGAGGGCCGAGCCATACAGGCCCGTGCATCGAGCCCGATGTACCGGGTTACTCTATCGGTCCGGCGCAACCGGCGGATTCTGGTCGCGACGCTGTTGCTCGCAGCCATCGTGATGGGCACCATCGCCATCAGCGCAAACCGCCTCGCGCGCACGGACCGAGCACGAACACTCAGCGACCTCGCGGCCCTGCTCGCAACCGGTTCGCGCGAGCGCGCCGAGACCATCCTGTGGGAACAACTGGACCGCGTTGCGCCGCGCAACCCGGACCCCGTCCGGCTGATGTGGCAAGCCGACTACGACACACGCTCCCTGATCTGGACATTCGCGGAGATGCAATCCGAAGCCCTCTGCCTCGAGGCGATCCGATCATTCGACAAGCCGCCGACAAGTATCACCCCGCTCGAAGACGGCGGGTTCGGCCTGATCGCCGCGGACCACCGCGTGTACAACATCCGAACCGAGAGCGACCGACTGGTTTTCAGCCGCGGACCGCAACTGCCGGCCGAGTGCCGCTACGCACGCTACATGATCGACCGGCCGTGGATCATCGCGATTGCGGATGGCGGCTTGCGCCTCCTCGACGCCACATCCGGGAGCGTGCTCGCGTCGAGCGACCTCGACGCCCTTGCGGATCTCGTCGGACTGTCGGCACGCGCGGACACACTGGTCGTGTCCAGTTCCCGAGGCCCTCTCGGCGTCTACGCCCTCCCAGAGTTCCGCTCGGTGGCAACTCTCCCCGGCATCCTCGGCGGCCAGAGCCCGTGGATCGACCCCAACGAACCGACCGTCTGGTTCCTCGACCAGGACGGACAACTCTGCAGTTATCGCATCGGAGACGCGACCACCACCACCACCCACGATTTTCGAGTCCAGGCGTCCCTGCACCAGTTCGCAGCAGAAGTCCAGATCCTTCCGTCCCGGTCAACAGTCGTCGTGGCGCACGCCGGCAAGGTGCTCGTGGCCCATACCGACGGGTCCGGCGCTGCCATGCCGCTCGTGCTGCACTCCGGCTACCGGATGAACCTCGGCCTGAGCTCGGACACCGCCATACTCAGCGGTCAGTCAATCGGTGATTCTTCGCTCCGGCTCTGGGATACGCGCATGTGGCGACCGCTCGCTTCCTTCAGCGGCCACACCGGCTCGGTCCTCCACAGCGCTGTCTCCCGCGACGGGCGCCGATGCCTGACCGCCGACAGCGCGGGAACCCTCCGCCTCTGGGCGATCCCGCCATCGGGTTGGCGACGCGACCTCTCGAGCGACACGGAAACCGTGCAGGACTTCGCGATCGCGCCCGATGGGGCCTACGCGTTCCTCCCCGCTGGCGAGAACGGCGTCCGCGTCGTGCCGCTCGGGTCGAACATCGAGCGGGTTTCGACAAGCCGTTCGGACTTCTCCGTCGCCCGGACCGCCATCCACCCGCAAGGACACATCATCGCTTCGATCGACCTCGGGCGATCAATCGCGCTGCAGCGAGCAGACGGTTCCGATGCCTCGGAACCGACCACAGTCTCGCTCGGACCGAACGACACGATCGTCGCCGCGCACTTCCTCGCCCACGGAGAAAACCTGATCATCGCCACACAGGAAGGGGACCTGATCGAAATCGACACCGCGATGGGGGCGGTTCTTCGACGCGCCACGGTGAGCCCGGCCGGACGCGTTTCCGATCTCTCAGTATCTCCCGACGGCCTGCTGCTCGCCCTGTCGACCCGCGCCGGAGCGGTCGTGATCGTTGACCGGGACACCCTTTCCGTACGACGCACGATGCAGTTCTCCGACCAACAGGTCCGCTCGCTCACATTCCACCCCAGCGGCGAACGAATCGTCGGTGTAGGGGACGCCGGGCGAGCCCTCGTCTTCGAAGTCGCCACCGGCCGGATCAGGACCTCCGATCCGCTCGGCGAAGCGAGCCTCTTCGAGGTCGCGATGCACCCGGCCGGTCACACGCTCGCAATCGGAGACCGCGGCGGCACGGTACGCCTGATCGACCATGCCACCCTCCGCCCGCTCTGCACGCTGCGCGGCGACGGCTCGATCATGGCCCTGGCGTTCATACCTGACGGCGATCGACTCATCGTCAGTTGCCTGGAACACCCGCCCCAACTCTGGGACCTCAAAGCCCTGACCCGCCCCCTGTCCGCCATCCGCCCGGACCGTCCCCGCTGAAAGCGACTCGTCCCAAAACGCCGAAACCCCCGGACGCCAGAAACACGCCGAGGGATCTTGAGCATTCAGCAGGTTGTGAGTGGGCGATACTGGATTCGAACCAGTGACCTCATCGATGTCAACGATGCGCGCTAGCCAACTGCGCCAATCGCCCAATATCCCGCCGAAGCGGGCCGGGCAGGATACACCAGACCGCACCCCTCCGGCAAGCCCGCTCAATCCGGTGATGCCGCCTCCTCGCTGGGTTTCAACTCCAGCACCCGGCTCACCTCGACCGGGAGCAGCGACAGCGGCTCGCCGGACGCCCATGCCCCGTGCTGGTCCCGGAAATGAGGGCTCAGGGGCTTGCCGGACTGGCCGCCGGGCATGTGGATCAGCCCGTGCTCCAGGCGCCCGGGGCTGATCGCGAAGCGCTCGCTGGCCCCAAAGGTCGGGGTCGCGACGCGGACAGAGCTTGTGTCGCCGCTCTGGGGGGTCGGGGGGATCTCGATCGCTCGGCGGATAGCGCCCGGGGCGAGAGCAGCGAACGGGTGGCCGATGCGCGAGAGGTTCCGAAGCCCCCACTGCGTCTCGATGCCGCCGCCTGCGCCCTCGCCCATCTCGTGGACCATGCCGACGAACACCGATCGCTGAAGATCGGCCCAGCTTGCGTGGCCGGGGCCAAGGAAGTGCTCCGGCCGCTCTTCGAGAAGGCGAAGGACCGGCTCATCCGCACCGAAGGAGGAGTATGACCAGCCGCCGCGATGGTGCTTCGACACGGCCTGGATGACGGGCGCGAGCACTTCGCGATGCAGGCGCGACCGGTAGCTCTTGAGCAGCCGGAACCCCGGTTGGTCCGCGTTCGAAGTCCCGTCCCACGACTTCACGATCTCGATGGCGCGAGCGACGATCGCATCGTCCGCATCGCCAGCGTCCATCGCGTCGAGCAGGTGAGTGCGGTACGGTTCGAACAGCGCAGCCCGCGTGTCCATGGCGACCGCGAAGACATCACCCTCGTCCCATTCGTCGGCATCGGTGAGCAGCTCTTGGATGCGCTGCGCCCGTACACCGAGGGCGAAGCCCTTGCCGTGCGGCGCGGTGCCGGCATCGGCGGAAATCACGCGGTTGTTCGCGGTGAACAGGATGCCGGACTCGGGGCGAACGATCTGCGGGCGGGCATCCCCTTCGAGATTGCCCTTCCAACCGATGGTGCCGTCGGCCCAGCGCGGATCAACGGCGCCGTCGAAACCGAATCGGTCAGGGACGAACCCGGCGATGGTCCAGGCGATGTCGCCATGCGCGTCGGCCATCACGATGTTCTGCGCCGGGCCGCGCCAGTCGCGCGCGATCTCGAGGCCCTCTTCCAGTGAGTCGGCCCACGCCAGATCGAGCAGGCCCAGGTTCGTGTTCTCGGGATCCAGTGCGCCCCAGCGCATGGCGAGCAGGGTTCCGTCGGGAGCGACATCGGTGATCGGCCCCCACCGGGTCACCTGCACATCGAACCCACGGGAATCGGCATCGGGCAACTTGTCGTCGATGACTTCGCGCCGGATCCGGAACGCTTCGGATCCGTCGGCGACGCGATACCTGCCGTCGTCACCGGGCATCATCTCGATCGGGACGAGATCGACGAGATCGGCGGTGAGGTTCGTGAACCCCCAGGCCAGTGCATCGCTCGATCCGGCGACGATTCCTGGTATCCCCGGCAGCGAGACGCCGGCGACAGTCCGCCTGTGCCCATCGCCCGGATCCCATTCGATCGCAGCGCGATACCAGATGTTCGGGAGCATCAAGGGCAGATGCATATCGTTGGCCACGACAGCCCCGCCATGCGATGTGCGTGAACCCGCCAGCGCCCAGCTGTTCGAGCCGAGCACCGCAAGCCCAGTATCGATCCGCAGTTCACCCCGGAACGGGGATGCATGGTCCGACGCGCTGAACACCTCCGGTCCGGGAACAGGCAGCGGCGTGTACCCGCCGGTCGGATCCGCCGCGGTTCCATCGAGCGGGGCATCGAAGCGTGTCATCGGCGGCGACAGGAACTCGACAAGCTCGGGCGGGAGCGCCTCACGGACCGCGTACAGATTGAGATCTTCGACATCGCCGCTGCGCAGCATGTAGGTCATGTAGAGCAGCACGAGAATCGAGTCTTTGGTCTCCCACGAGTCTGGCTGAACCCCGAGCAGCCCGTACTCAAGGGGGGGGACCGGCAACTCGGCAAGCGCGGCGTTCACGCCCTCGCGGTACGCCTCCAGCCACGCGCGATGACGATCAGGCAGGTTGCCAACGACTTCGACGGCGATCGCTTCAAAGCCGTAGAGGCGCATCGCCGTGTCCATGCCGACCGTGTCCGGCCCGACGATCTCCGAAAGACGCCCCGAGGCCTGCCGCCGGATCATGTCCATCTGGAAGAACCGCTCCCGCCCGTGCAGGTAGCCGAGCGCCGTCGCAGCATCCGCGTAGCCCTCCGCGCGGACCAGCGGCACGTCGTACGCGTCGAACTCGACCCGCACCGCGCGCTCGAGCGAATCGACCACGAGCACCCCATCAACGCCCGCGCAGGCACACGTCGCGCACCAGAGCACCGCACCAACCCACAGCGACTTCACCATCACGACACCTCCGGATCCGCGGCCGATTCTACCCGTCCGTCAGCGGCGCACGAAAAAGGGCGCCGCACAGGCGACGCCCTCGAATCCATCGGCGGCCCTTCGGGCTTAGCAGTCCGTTCCGAAGTTCGCCAGAACGAGGTTCAGGTCAACGTTCCCGTCGCCCGTCGCGTCACCCTCGTCGGTCGCGGTGCCGAAGTTGGCAAGGACCAGGTTCAGGTCAGCGAGATCGACCGAACCGCTGTCGTTGACGTCGCCGTCGCAGGGCGGCTCGCACGAGTCGATCACGCCGTTGCCGTTCGCGTCCTCCGCAGAGCCATCCAGGATCTCGGCGGCGTCCTCGATGCCGTTCCCGTTGCAATCCACGAACGGACCGTCGACCGGCACGATCTTGTAGACGCGACCGTTGAACAGCGAGCACATGTAGATCTCGCCATAAGCGTCCTCGCCGAACGAAGCCAGCCCCGAAAGCCCGCCGGACACTTCGTTCGTGCGCTCACGGAAATTGATCACACCGGGGTTCGAGTCGTCCTGAAAACTCCAGACGCGACTCGAGCAGTAATCGCCGTAGAAGTAAGTGCCGTCGAGGCCGGGGATACCGACGCCGCGATACACCACACCGCCTGTGATCGAGCAGTTCCCACCGCTGCGCGAATACGTGTACACGGGGAACGTGAGCGTGCTGATCGGAGGGCACCCGCTGTTGTTGTAGATGTTGTTGCCCTCGTAGCAGCGCCAACCGTAGTTCTCGCCGCCTTCCGAAGAGCCCGGCTGACGGTTCACTTCTTCCCATGCGTTCTGGCCGACATCGGCGATCCACAGATCCCCCGTCGCGCGATCGAAGGAGTTCCGCCAGGGGTTCCGAAGACCGTACGCCCAGATCTCATCGAGGCCCGCCTCGTCGACAAACGGGTTGTCAGCCGGGATGCCGTACAGCCCGTTGGCGCTGTTGTCACCGTCGACGTCGATGCGAAGCATCTTGCCGAGCAGCGTGTTGATGTTCTGCGCGCGGTTGCCCGGGTCGCCCCCGGAACCGCCGTCGCCGAGCGCGTAGTAGAGGTAGCCATCGTTGGGGCTGAATCCGATCCAGCCGCCGTTATGGTTCGAAAACGGCTGCGACTGCGACAGGATGATTTGCCCCGAGCTCGGATCAGCAACGTTCGGATCGTTCGGATCCACCGAGTACCGCGCGATGCGACTCGTGCCGCCCGAACCCGTGTAACTCACATAGAAATAACCGTTCTGGTCGTAGTCCGGGTGGAACGCCAGGCCGAGCAAACCGCGCTCCCCACCGCTCAGCACGATGCTCTGGATGTCCAGAAAAACGCTGAGCTGCCCCGAATCCTGATCCCGGACCCGGATCCGCCCGACCTGCTCAACGATGAAGATCCGATCAAAATCGTTCGGAGCGTGCGTCACATAAAGCGGGCTGTTCAGCCCGGACGCGACCAACTCGTTCGTCATCGTGGGGATACCGCCGCCCGCCAGGGCCGTCGACGCCGCGCCGATCGCCAGACCGCACGCCGCAATTGCTTTCGTGAACACGTTCATCTCTGCTTCTCCTTGGTTCCTTGGCCCGGGCGCACGGAATCCGCCCGGCACCCCCCTTATCGGCC
>CAXAVQ010000132.1:0-7209 GCA_963971985.1 uncultured bacterium | reverse complement strand
CGGTCGAGGCGGCGATGAGGGTGATCTGGAGGGTGCGGAGCGCATCGAGGTCCAGGGAGGTTGAGTTGGCCGCGGCGCGGTACTCGGTGCCGAGGGTCGAGGCGAACTGCACGGCGTGACGGGCGTCGGTGAGCAGGTCGAGCATGGCGTCGGGCATAGGGTGGCCGCGCCAGAGGGTGTCGAGCTCGGCGGATCGCTCGCGGACGGTGTAGTCGGCCCGCTCGATGCCGAGCAGGCGTTCATCGGTCGGCAGGCGATGGATCTCGCTGAGGGCGAAGGTGGTGGCCTGGAGGGCGATGACCGCGGGGACCGAGTTCCGCTCGCGATCGCCCTCTTCGGTGCGCGGCAGGGCGACGGCGGCCTTGGCGTACTCGGTCCATTTGGCGAGGAGCAGGGGCCAACTCAGGTCTTGCGATGGGGAATCGGAGGAGGGGTTGGGCATGGTGGGTGTCAAGATAGGAAATGTCGCGTGGGGAGAAATTGGTGGCCGATGGTCCGGAAAGAGCGTGGTGAGGGCGGATTCGGGCTTGGCAGCGGGCCAAAGCCGTGGAATATTCGCAACGGTACCGTCGGTTGAGCGTAGGATGAATGGCTGAGTCAGCCACCTATAGCGCAGAGAGTAGGCGCAGCATGAGTATGGACAAAGCAGCCGAAGTGCGACTGATCGAGCTCGCGGTCGCGGGCGACAAGGGCGCGGCGTCGGATCTGATCCGGGCCCACCAGCAGTCGCTGTTCGCGTACATGCTGCGAATGAGTGGCAACCCGGACATCGCCGAGGACATCGTGCAGGACGCGTTCGTGCGTGTGCTGCTCAATCTCCACCGGTTCGACCCGCGTTTCCGCTTCAGCACCTGGCTGTTCACGATCGCCAAGCGTCTGTACGTGAACGCGATGCAGAAGCACAAGCCGCTGTACGACTCGGACATCGTCGGGTCGCGCAAGGGCGACTGGGACGAGCCGAACGAGCCGACCTTGGCCAAGGAGCGTGACACCCACGCCCGGGACGCGATCGGTCGGGCGCTGCAGGAGCTTTCGCCGGAGCAGCGCGAGATCATCCTGCTGTTCCACCAGCAGGAGTGGCCGATCGCCCTGATCGCCGAATACACGGACATGCCCGAGGGCACGGTGAAGAGCCACCTGCATCGCGGGCGCCGGCGGATGCGCAAGTACTTCGAGGAGCACGAGAGCGAGGAGTTCCTCGCCCGGTTCAGCGATGAGGTTGTGATTCAGTGAAGCCATTTGACGGTTCATCCAAAGGTCCCCAGCGCGACAGTGAGTTCGGCGCGGGGCGTGTTCCCGACGAGTTGATCGATGCCATCCTTGATGGTGAGGTCGGCCCGACGGACTCGAAGGCGCTGTTCGAGCAATTGCGGAGCAACCCGGACGCCGCGGGCGACCTGAATGCGACGCGCCGGGCGATCGGCGCGCTGCGTCAGCCCGTGGAGACGCCTGACTTCGCGGATCGTGTGCTGGAGACCGTCGGCACGAAGCGTGGCGGCTGGCTGAGCGGTCGGGATCGTCGACGGATCGGCTTCGGTCGGATCGCGGCTGCGGCTGCGGTCGTGGCGCTGATCGGCGGGATGTACGCGTTCGAGCGGACACGTCCGGGCACTCTGGACCTTTCGGATCGCCCGAACGCCGTCGCCGGGCTAGCCAGCCAGGTGAGCGATTCATCGGGCCAACTCGGCTCTCAGCTCGCCTCGCGGACGCAGCAGGAAGTGCAGTGCCTGGGCGATTCGGCCTTCGGGGTCGTCAAACTGTTCGGTGAGCAGGCGGAGCCGGAGCGTGGCTCGGCTCGAGTCGTCTTCGAGTGGCCTTTCGGGGATGAGGGCGAGATCACGGGTTCGCCCCGGATGATCGTGCTCAGCGACCAGCCGGTCTCGGCGGCGTCGCTGGCCGAACAGTTCTCGAGCATCACGAAGCAGGCCGGGGCGGCGGAGCAGTCGCTTCGACCGGGTGGCACGCTGGAGCGCTGGATCGAAGGGCTGCCGAAGATCGTGGACCGCGATTTGATCGCCTCGATCGGCGAGTTCGCCAACAGCGCGTTCCTGCAGGCTTCGAACCGGCCGTCGGCGACGGCGGGTGTGACGCGTCAGCACGACCTGGGGTCGATGCCGGTGGTGATCACGCTCCCGGGTTTCGAGCCGTTGGATCAGGATGAGATCCGCGAGCCGGAATAAGCCGGTGCGATCCACAGCAATCGTGGGCGAATGGGATCAACGCGGGGTCGGTGTGGCGGTAGACCTAGGCGTGGCGGTTGTTTACACGATGAATCGGTTCAGGTGCGGCGTGCTCCGGGTGCTCGCGTTGGTCCTGCTGTCGCTCGGGCCGGCTTCGGCTGCGTCGGCGGGCGGGGACAAGCCCCGGAGCGACGCGGTCGACCTGCTGGGGGCGGTTCCGGCGGATGCGCGCCTGGTGGTGGCAATCGATGACCTGCAGAGCGCGTGGGATTCGCCGGCGGTCGGAACGGCGATTTCGTCGTTGCAGTCGTTTACAGATCTGTCCGGGACGCTGGACGCCTGGTCGGTGCTGGCGAAGCAGCTCGGTATGCAGCCCGACGAGGCGGCGAGGCGCCTGCTCGGCTCGCGGTTCCTGCTGGTGAGCGAGCCGGAGGGCGACGGGTCGTCGTGGGCGATCGCGACGGTGGTCGATGCGGAGACGGCGGGTCTGCTGCGACGGCGTCTGGCGGCGGTGCCTCGGGCGCTGCGGGATGGGTTACCGGTGCTGGCGATCGAGGGCAACGCGTTCGAGCTGGTGGTGCAGGATGTGACCAAACGGCGCGTGGCTTCGGCAATGGCCTCCGGGGCCGATGCGGGCGATGCGCTGGTGGTGCTGGGGCCGTCGAGCCGGGCGAGGTTGTTCGACGCCCTGCTGGGCTCGGCGCTCGGCGCGGGCGTTCGGGGTGGGACGATGGACGGCGAGCGTGCCGGGCGGATCGCCCGGGCGCTTCCGGACGGCACGGATGTCGTGGTGCTGCGAGCGGATTCGGACAACGAACTGGCGTGGTTCGTTCTTGGCGCGGAGATCGAGGGGCACACGATCCGCTCGAATTTTCTGCGCCTGAACCCCGAACTCGCGAAGTCCACGGTGACGGCGATCAAGCCGTGGAAATTGGGCGTGTTCGATCGGGCATCGCGGAACGCGCTTGTGGCGATCGCGGAGGTGGATGCGCTGGCGGCCCCGGTGATGCCGGCGATGCGCGAAGCGTTCGGCGAGGAACTGATCGGGCGTCTGCGCCTGCCTGAGCAGGGCACGTTTGCCGGTCGGACGATGCTTCTGGGGTTCGAGTCGGTCAACGGGCCTCTGGACATGGTGACGGTGATGGAGACGCCGGGGACGACGGCGGCGTCGATCCAGACCGACCGGAGCGTGGCCAGTTCGCTTTCGGCGCTGTTCGGTGGCGAGGGGTTCGAAGACTTCGGCGGGCTGTTTCCCAACGCCCTGCGGAAAGTGGATCTGCGTCCGGTGATGGAGCAGCGGGGGCCGGAAGTGCTTGAGGCCCTCTGGCCGGACAGCGGTCCGGTGTTGGCGTGGACGGTCCGTGGTTCGGTTGAACGTGGTGCGGGCGACGATCGGGGCTGGATGGTGCTGGGGATCGGTGAGGATCACGTTCTGGGCGTGGCCGAGAGCCTGATCGCTCGCGGCGAGGACGATCACAAGCAGGCGTCGCTGCCGTGGGTCTCGGTGTTCGAGGTGCGTCCTCGGGCGTTGCTGGACGAACTGGCCGGGCAGATGGTCGCGTTGCCGCCGGTGGTCCGGTCGATGGGGGCGATCGAACGGGTGCGGGCCCAGACGCTGGTGGCGCGTCCGGACCTGCTTCGAGGGGGTGCGGTGATCGAGTTTGTGCGTCCGGAGAAGGGCGATCAGGGCAGGAAATGATGGGGCAGCGTAGAATGATGCCTGTCGGGGCCGGCGCGGCCGCCCCGGACCATCCATCGCCATCTGCGAACTGAAACTCCAATGACCGAATCTCCCTCGTCCGCCGGCGTCGCTCAGGCGACCCAGCTGCGGAATGTCGCCATTATCGCGCACGTCGACCACGGCAAGACCACGCTGGTCGACCAGCTCCTGTACCAGTCGGGCATGTTCCGCTCCGAGTCGCTGGACAAGCTGGCGGGCGGTCAGCACGGGCTGATCATGGACTCGAACGACCTTGAGCGCGAGCGGGGGATCACGATCCTGTCGAAGAACTGCGCCGTGACCTACACGCGCGAGGACGGGGAGCAGGTACGGATCAACATCATCGATACGCCGGGCCACGCCGACTTCGGCGGCGAGGTCGAGCGCGTGCTTCGCATGGCCGACGGCTGCCTGCTGATCGTTGATGCGTTCGAGGGGCCGATGCCGCAGACTCGCTTCGTGCTGAGCAAGGCGATCGAGGCGGGGCTGGAGCCGGTGCTGGTGATCAACAAGTGCGACCGGCCGGACGGCGAGCCGCAGCGCGTGATCAACGAGGTGTTCGACTTGCTCGTCGACCTCGGCGCGGACGATCACGCGCTGGACTTCCCGGTGGTGTTCGCATCGGCGCGCGACGGCTGGTCCGTGGACAAGGTTGAGCAGATCCCCAAGGATGCCAAGGGCGACCTGCGGGCGGTGTTCGAAGCGATCGTGAAGCACGTGCCGCTGGCGACCGGTGATCCGGACGGGCCGCTGCAGATGCTGGTCACAACGCTGGATTACTCGGAATACGTCGGGCGCATCGGGATCGGGCGCGTGTTCAACGGCACCGTGAAGACCGGCCAGCAGGTGGCGGTGATCGCTCGGGACGGCAAGATGCGCAACGCCAAGGTCGCGCAGGTGCGCGCGTTCGAGGGCCTGTCCCGCAAGGACGTGGCGGCGGTGCACGCCGGTGACCTGTGCGCGCTGATCGGCATCGAGAACATCGACATCGGCGACACGATCGCCGACAAGGACAACCCTGAGGCCCTTCCCCCGGTCACGATCGACGAGCCGACGCTGAGCATGGTGTTCCGCGTGAACGACTCGCCGCTGGCCGGTCAGGAGGGGAAGTACGTGACCTCCCGGCAGATCCGCGACCGCCTGTTCCGCGAAGCGGAGACCAACGTGGCGCTTCGGGTCGAGCCGAGCGGCGCGGGCGACGAGTTCGTCGTGTCCGGACGCGGCATGCTTCACCTGGGCGTGCTGCTGGAGACGATGCGCCGCGAGGGCTTCGAGCTGGCGGTGGGCAAGCCGAAGGTCGTGATCCGCGAGGTCGAGGGCAAGCAGTACGAGCCGCTGGAGCGCCTCGTCGTCGAATCGCCGGCGAACGGCGTCGGCGCGGTGATGGAACTGGTCGGTGCCCGTCGCGGCGAGCTGAAGCAGATGGAACCGCGCGGTGAGATGACGCACATGGTCTTCGAGATCCCGGCGCGTGGGCTGATCGGCCTGCGCAGCCGCATGCTCACGGCGACGCAGGGCGAGGCGATCATGCACCACGCCTTCGAGCGCTACGTGCCCATGCAGGGCGACGTGCCCGGTCGCGGGCAGGGGGTTCTTATCTCGATCGACAACGGCCCGGCGACGGCGTTCAGCATCGAGGCGATGGGCGACCGGGGCGTGATGTTCATCGAGCCGGGCACGAAGGTCTACGCCGGGCAGGTGATCGGTGAGCACAACCGCGAGAACGACCTGACGGTGAACATCACCCGTGCCAAGGCGCTGACGAACATGCGCGAGGCCAACAAGGAAGCGTTCACGAAGATCAAGGGAGCCCGGAAGATGGGCCTTGAGCAGGCGCTCGAGTACATCGAGGACGACGAGCTGGTCGAGATCACGCCCGAGTCGGTCCGGATGCGCAAGCGGATGCTCAGCGAGAGCGACCGCAAGAAGGCGGCCCGGCAGGCCAAGGGCTGAGGGCGCAGCGGGGTCGCGGGACCGGTGGCGGGGCGGTGGGTACACTGCCCGCCATGACGACTTCCACCGCCACCCGATCGCCCGTTTCCACCGTTCGCACCGGAGATATCCAGTACTGGTCGAGGACGCTGATCCCGACCGCCAAGGACGCGCCGGCGGATGCCGAAGCGCCCAGCCACAAGCTGTTGGTGCGGGGCGGGTTCATCCGGCGACTCGCGGCGGGGGTGTACGACTACCTGCCGCTGGGACACCGCGTGCTCCGCAAAGTGACGGAGATCGTGCGTGAGGAGATGGACCGGGCCGGGGCGAGCGAACTGCTCCTGCCCGCGCTGTGCCCGACGGAACTGCTCCACGAGACCGGGAGGGCCGATGAGTACGGCGACCTGCTCATGCGCTTCGAGGATCGGCACGGGCGCGACTCGTACCTGGGGCCGACGCACGAGGAGGTTATCACTGAACTGATGCGCTCGGCGGTGAGCAGCTACAAGCAGCTGCCGCTGAACCTCTACCAGATCCAGACGAAGTACCGCGACGAGTTCCGGCCCCGGGCCGGCCTGCTGCGCGGGCGCGAGTTCCTGATGAAGGACGCGTACTCGTTCCACATGCACGTGGAGGGCGAAGGCGGCCTGAACGAGACGTACGACGCGATGTACCTTGCGTACTCGAGCGTATTCGAGCGGTGCGGGCTGAACTTCGGCGCGGTCGAGGCCGAGGCGGGACCGATCGGCGGCTCGGCGAGTCATGAATTCATGGTGTTCTGCGACACCGGCGAGGACACGATCCTGAGGTGTCCGGAGACCGGCTATGCCGCGAACATGGAGAAGTGCGAGATCGGCGAGCGTTCGTGGTCACTCGACGGCGAGCCGTCGGGCAAGCTCGAGGATGTGCATACGCCGGACTGCCCGGGCATCGAGGACGTGTCGAAGTTCTTGAAGGTGAAGACACGGAACATGCTCAAGAGCGTGGTCTTCCGCGTGAAGTCCACTCCGGAGGAACTCGAGAAGTACGGCGAGGAGTGGATCGTCGCGGTCGTGCGCGGCGACCACGAGGTCAACGAAGGCAAGGTCAAGAAGGCCGCAGAGGTTAGCGCGATCGAACTGGCTGACCCCGAGAAGGCCCGGGCGAACGGCTTCGAGATCGGGTACGTCAGCCCCCGTGCGAACCTGGGCAAGAAGGGCGTGCTGGTCGTGGTCGATCCCGATGCCGCGCAGGGCATGGACGCCGAGAAGGGCAAGCCCATGTTCTGGGTGACCGGTGCCGACAAGAAGGACTACCACACGAAGCACTTCTGCTGGTCGCGCGATTTGGGTAGGACCATCGAGGAGGCGACCACCGGCTCGTGCCCCGCGCTGGTGG
>CAXAVQ010000131.1:0-7270 GCA_963971985.1 uncultured bacterium | reverse complement strand
GGCACGCCGGGCGTGGACGCCTGCGCGACGAGTCGGCGAACTCGAGCGAGCGTCAATACGCGATGCTGAACCACCTCGCCGGGCTGCTGAGCCTCCTGGACTTCATGCTGCTCGGTCCGATCGTCACGCTGGTCATGTGGTTCGTCCGGCGCGACGATTCGGAGTTCCTCGACGATCATGGCGAGGAGGCGATGAACTTCCAGATCTCGCTGCTGATCTACTCGATCGGCATCATCGTCGCCGGGATCATCTTCTCGATCGTAACGCTGGGCATCGGGGTCATCCTCGCGATGATCTTCGGCGGCCTCGCCTTCCTGGGGCTGTGGGTGTTGCGCCTGGTCGGGAGCATCATGGCCTCGGTGGCGGCGTACCGGGGGGATTTCTATCGGTACCCGATGTGCCTGCGGGTGATCCGTTGACGGAAGCCCCGTTTGGGCGATCCGGAGCGTGATTCGCGTACACTGCCCCCATGCCCGCTCTGCTCGAGGCCGATGACCTGCGCAAGACCTTTGGAGACCGGACGGTCGTCAAGGGTGTAGGTCTGTCGATCGGTGAGGCGGAGATCGTGGGCCTGCTCGGGCGGAACGGGGCCGGGAAAACAACGAGTTTCCGGATGATCATGGGGATGATCGAGCCCGATGCGGGCACGGTCGTGTTCCGGGGCCGGGATGTGTCTCGTTTGCCGATGTACCGGCGGGCGCGCGCGGGGATGGGGTATCTGTCGCAGGAGCCGTCGATCTTCGGCGGGCTGAGCTGCGAGAAGAACCTGATGGCGATCCTCGAGACGCAGCCGGGGATGAGCCGGGCCCAGCGCAAGAAAAAGTGCGATGAACTCCTGATCCGTTTCGACCTGGCCAAGAAGGCCAAGGAGGCGGCGCGGACCTGTTCCGGCGGCGAGCGGCGCAAATTGGAGATCGCCCGGGCGCTGGTCACCAACCCTCGACTGATCCTGCTCGACGAGCCGTTCTCCGGGGTGGACCCGCTGGCGGTGGAAGACCTGCAGGCGGAGATCCGGCGTCTGCGTGAACTGGGTATCGCGGTGCTGATCACCGACCACAACGTGCAGCAGACGCTCTCGGTCTGCGACCGGGCCTCGATCATCGACGAGGGCCTCGTGCTGCGCGAGGGCACGCCCCGGGAGCTAATCAACGACCCGATGGTGCGCCAGAGTTACCTGGGTTCGATGTTCCGTGGTGATGAGTTCGACACGCCGCGAGAGGTGAAGGGCCGGTCGAAGCAGGAGGCGGGGTCATGAGGCGTTCGATGCGCGGTCTTGGGGTGCTGGGGCTCGGTGCGATCCTGCTGACGAGCACAGGGTGCGTGCAGCGGACGATCGAGATCACGTCGGAGCCGACGGGGGCGCAGGTGTACCTGAACGATGTGGAGGTTGGTCGGACGCCGCTGGAGGTGGGGTTCACCTACTTCGGGACCTACGACGTGCGCCTGCGCAAGGACGGGTACGAGCCCTTGATCACCAGCGCGAAGACGGATGCGCCGATGCACGAGTGGCCGGGGTTCGACCTGGTGGCGATGGCGTGGCCGGCGACGAAAGAGACGCGGATCCGGTGGCATTTCGCCATGCAGCCGTCGGATGTGGATGAGGATGCGCTGCTGGAGCGGGCGCGGGCGTTTCGCGAAGACTTCTCCGGCACGACGCCGAAAGAGGAGTAAAGCGTTCGCCGAGTTGGAACCGAGGGGACCAAGTTGCCATGGACTCTGCCGATTGGTTCTTGATCCTTGCCGGGCTGCTGTCCGGCTACGGGGCGTACAGGGTCGGCTTCACTACTTGGGACTATTACTTCCGATTTGGGATTGCGTTCGCCATCCTCGCGGGGGCGATGGCCGACACCATGCTCTTCGGGCGGTCAAGGCTGTGGGGTTGGTCTTGGAGTTTCGGCGCCGTGCTGCTCTACCTTGCGATCTGGCGACCGAAGCCCCGCAAATCCATCTTCTTCTGATCAGGTAACCACCCGGGCTGGCACGCCGACCGCACGCGAGCCGTCGGGCAGGTTGTTCGTGACCACCGCGCCGGCACCGACCACGCAGTTCGAGCCGATCTTCACGCCGGGCAGGACGATGGCTCCGGAGCCGAGAAGGGTGTCGCTGCCGACGGTGACGCCGCCGCTGAGGATCGCGCCGGGGCCGATGTGGGTGTTTTCGCCGATGGTGCAATCGTGCTCGACGATCGCGCCGGTGTTGATGATGGCGTGGGGGCCGATGCGGGCGCCGGGGTTGATGACGGCCCGGGCGGCGATGAGCGTGCCGGGGCTGACGGCCGCGTGAGGTGAGACGATCGCCTTCGGGTGGACGGCGCTGGCGAAGGTGCACTTCGCGCACGCGTCGATGGAGGTGCGCCGGAGGTCGAGGGCGCCGAGGGCGACGATGAGCGGTCGGGTTTCGGGGGAGGCGCTGACCAGCGGCCCGAGGTGGGTCGCGCCGGGGATGACCACGGCGGCGGACGGGTCGGGCATGTCGTCGTAGAAACCAGCGACGGTGCCCCCGGAAGCGAGGACGGCGTCGGCGACGACCTTGGCGTGGCCACCGGCGCCGATGAGGACGATGGGCTGGGTCTGCTTGTCGGTCGCGCCGGGCATGAGAGTCGCTCCTGTGCGACCTAGAGTAGCAGCGATATGACCACGCCTACTGCCACCGAAACGAGCGAGTCCCCGTCCACCTGGTCTCCGGCCAAGGTCGGGGCGGTGAGTTACCTCAACACGCTGCCGCTGATCGAGGGGCTGGGCAAGCTCGGCGATGTCGAACTGACGCTGACGGCCCCGAGCCGGCTGATCGACCTGCTGCTGGGCGAGGATGTCGAGCTGGCGCTGGCCTCGATCATCGACTACCAGCGTTCGCCGGAGCCGCTCGAACTGGTCCCTGCGGGGATCATCGGCTGCGACGGGCCGACGATGACGGTGCGGATCTTTTCTCGCCGGCCGATCGGCGAGATTCGCACGCTGCACGCGGATGTGGACAGCCACACGTCGGTGGCCCTTGCAAAGATCATCCTTCAAGACCGGGCGGGCGTGTTGCCGGAGATCGTGGACTTCGATGTGGACGAGCACCGGTCGGAGCGGGGCGAATCGATCGCCGATGCGGACTGGCCGGAGTCGGTGCTGATCATCGGCGACAAGGTGATCACGGACTCGCCTCCCGCGGCGCTGTACCCGCACCAGCTGGATCTCGGCGAGGCGTGGAAGCAGCTGACCGGGTTGCCGTTCGTGTACGCGACGTGGATGTGTCGGTCGGGCGCGGTCGAAGCGGGGCGCCTGCGCACGATCGCGCGGGTGCTGGATCGCCAGCGCCGGCACAACGCGACGCGGATGGACTGGATCATCGGGCAGCGGGCGTCGGTTCGCGGCTGGCCCCTCGATACGGCGCGGACCTACCTCGGCGAGCTGCTGCGTTACGAGATGACCGACCGGCACCGTCAGGCGGTGGAGGAGTTCTTCGACCGCTGTGCGGCGCTCGGGATCATCGAGGAGCGGGAGCCGACGCGTTGGGCGGTGGTTTAAACGCCATCCGCTGATCTCCAACGGGTTTACGGTACGCTTGCGTCGTGCCCAAGTTGTCTTCCATCCGGCTCGACGCGCTGAGCGACCTGGTCGCGGAGCTGCGGTACACGCCGCGTGATGCGCTGCGCCGGTGCGTGGAGCGGACCGAGTCGCTGGCGATGGAGATCGATGCGGAGACGACCTATCCGATGGAGTGGGTGGTGTTCCGGGTGACGGGGTATCGCCCGAAGGATGCGCCGGAGGAGATGGTGGTCGGCGAAGCGCTGATCGCGGACCTGTCTTCGATGCTGGAGCACCTGTCCGAGGTCGCCGAGATCGGTGAAGCCGACCTCGGGAGCGAGACGCTCTCCACCGAGGACCTGATGGAGCGTTGGGGCGTTAGCCGCCGGAGCATCGAGCGGTACCGGCGACAGGGGCTGGTGGCGAGGCGGTACCAGGACCCCGGCGGCGTGACGCGACTGGCGTTCAGCGCGGATGTGGTCGAGGCGTTCGAGGACCGGCGGGGCGACCGGCTGGAGCGGGCGCGATCGTTCGAGCGGATCGGTCAAGAGGAGCGGGACTGGCTCTACCGGCGGGCGCTGCGCTATCGGGAGCGGCTGGGCTGCCGGTTCGCGCCGATCGCGCAGCGGTTGAGCGAGCGGAGCGGTCGGAGCATCGGGGCGGTGCGACGGGCCCTGCGCGCGGCGGACGAGGCGACGGGCGAGCCGCTGTTCCGTGTTCGGACGAACCTTGCCGAGCAGCAGAGCCGCGTGATCGCGCGGGCGGTGGGCTGGGGCCTCAAGCCGGGGGTGATCGCCGAGCGGTACGGGCGGGCGCGGACGAGCGTGCTGCGGATCGCGGTGGACGAGCACGCGGCGCGCCTGCGCGAGTGGCGGGACCGGATCGTGCCGGCGGATGGGCCGGAAAGTGTTGATATCGACCGGGTTGCGGACGCGGTGCTGCGCACGCCGGGCGCAACCGAGTTCGTGCTTGACGAGCCGATTCTGGAGGCGAAAGCGCTGCTCGCGTCGGTCGGGGCGATGCCCCAGCCCGCGGCGACGCGTGAAGCAGAGATGGGCGCGGCTCGGTACCTGCTGCTGATCCGAGCGGGGCGAGCCATCGATGATCTCGCGCCGAGCATGGCGCTCGGCACGGCGGTGGACGCGATCGAGACCGACCTGCGCTGGGCGCTCGGGCTGCAGCGGATGCTGGTGCGCACTCAACTGCCGCTGGTGGTTCGCACGATCGAGCAGCGCCTGGGGGTGGGGCTGCTGACGCTGCGTCCCGATCAGATCCGCCGGGTCGTGCGACTCGCCATGGATGCCGCGGGTCGGGCGAGCGCCTCGTACCACCCGGTGCGACCGGCCAAGTCGCTGACGAGCTTCGGGCGTCTGGCGTCGCCGGTATCGCTTGCGCTCAACAAGGCGCTGAGCGGGATCGATTCGGGCGGACTTCGTCCCTCCGAAGGGATCGGGCGGGCGACGACGGGTCGGGCCGAACTCGACGACTGGACGCGCCGGCTGGCGCCCTGGCAGCGTCTGGTGGAGGTGCATCCGGGTCTGTTCGGGTTCGTGCGCGACGATGGCGCCCCGCTACGCGATGAGGACCGGGCACTGGTGAGCGCCCGCTTCGGTCTCGGGGGCAGCCCCCCACGGACCAACAGCGCGGTGGCGACGGAGTTCGGCGTGACGCCGGCTCGCGTGGTCTCGGCGTACCGACGCGCCCGTCGGGCGCTGCGCGAGCGGGCCTGACCCGGCGTGAGGGGTTGTGAGCGGCCCCCCTTGGGTACGCTGTGCGCGTGTCCAGGACTCCGGAGCGCCGGTTGCGCCGACAGATCGCGTCCCCCCTTCGCTGGCAGGGCCTGCGCAGCGCGGTGGCGATCGGCTCGGTCATCCCGACGCTGCTGGCCGAGGGCTGGCGCGAGCCGCTGGTCGCTCACGGCTTGCTCATGGCGACGCAGATCCTGCTCCTACTGACCTACACCGCCCTGCTGTACATGGACCAGCGACTGCTGAAGCAGACCGCGCCGCACCAGCGGGCGGAGTACCTGGCGATCACCCGTCCGGAGTGGATCACCGCCTCGATCGGGCTGGTCCTGATCTGGTGGTGGCCCGCGCTGGTCACGGTCATGCTGATCCTCGCGCTGACGGCGATCGTGCGCGGCTACCTGCGCCTGGTGCAGACGCGGATCCCGTCGGGGCTGGTGTTCATCGGCTCGTTCGCGGTGGCTGGACTCGGCGTTCACGATCGTGAGCGCCATCAGCCAGACCGGGCTGGTGGTGCGCCCGACCGGGGAGGGGTTCGAGCGGTTCGGGCAGATCGTGATTTTGATCTGGATCCAGGTGGGTGCGCTGGGCGTGATCGTGTTCGGGGCGCTGCTGGCGAGCCTGTTCGGGAGCGGTTTCGGGCTCAAAGCGACGCAGTCGATGGCCGAGGGCACGGAGCAGGGGTGGTCGGGCCAGATCATGATCCAGCGCCTGGTGACGTTCATCATCATCTTCACGCACGCCGTGCAGGCCGTGGGGGCGGCGATCCTGTTCTTCGCGTGGCCCGAAGAGTGGATGGGCATGCCAGCGGACATGGTTTCAGTCAGCGACCGCATCTACCACTCGATCTATTTCTCGGTCAGCGCGTTCACCAACGCCGGTTTCGTGACGACCGACAACAGCATGATCGGGCTGCGTGGGCACTGGATCCCGCACCTGGTGATCGCGCCGCTGATCATTCTCGGATCCATCGGCTTCCCGGTGCTCCGGAACGTGTGGGACGTTCTGGTGGCCAAGTTCCGGCATCGTCGGCTCGACCCGAACGGCGGTCTGATCCGGATCAACCTGAACACCAAGATCATCGTTGGCGCGACCCTGATCGCGTACCTGATCGGCTACGTGCTGATCGTTATCAGCGAGTACGCACAGACCAGCGAGCCGCTGCACCTGATCCTGCTCGATGCGCACTTCATGTCGGTCAACCGCACCGCCGGGTTCAACACCATCGAGACCGGCGATATGGGTCGCCTCGCGCTGCTCGCGCTGATCTTCACGATGTTCCTCGGTGGCTCGCCGGTGTCTGTCGCTGGCGGCATCAAAATGATGGTCTTCGCGATCCTCGCGTTCACGGTGTGGTCGAACATCCGGGGCCAGAGTGTGACCACCGCCTTCGGACGCACGATCCCGGACGCGCTGGTCCGCAAGAGCGCGACGATCGTGGTGCTGTTCCTGCTGCTCCTGCTGATCTCCACGGGGATCCTCGCGGTCTCCGAACCGGAACTCACGCTGACCCAAGTGCTCTTCGAGGCCACGAGCGCGTGCTCGACGGTCGGGCTCTCCACGGGCATCACGGATGAACTCTCGCCGGTGGGGCGTGCCACGATTCTGGTCTCGATGTTCATCGGGCGCGTCGGGGTGTTTGCGCTGCTCGCCGCGCTGATCTCCGTGCGGGCGAAATCCCGCCCACGGATCGAGTACGCCACCGAGGACGTCCCGATCTACTAAACCCCTCCCCCACTCGGTAGGATGCCCCGCATGGAACGATTCGCCGTCATCGGGCTCGGTCGATTCGGCTCGCGCCTCGCCAAGAAGCACCTGACCCAGGTCATGGCCGCCTGCCAGGCCGACATGGGCCCGGACGCCGGTGCCGATGACCGCTACGACCCCAAGATCAACGCCGACCTGAAGGCCGCCATCAAGGGCTGCCGTCAGGTCATGATCCCCGACAACTACGTCCAGCGGGTGATCCACTTCGCCCGTCAGGGATATACGGAAATCGATTTCCCGACCTAC
>CAXAVQ010000130.1:0-7312 GCA_963971985.1 uncultured bacterium | reverse complement strand
AACAATCGATCGCGACCGTTTGTACGCTCTGGATACTATGCAACGCTTTCCCGGCCATTTCCAGTGATCTCGTGGCTGATTTACTGAATTCTCGCCATCAGGCCCCATCTGTGGGTGAAATAACCCAGTTCGGACGTTGAGAATTGGCCTGGCAGCGTCGTGAACGCCCACGTCGGCGGTTTGGCAGGGATTAGGGCTGGCACCCAAAATTCGCCAAAACCAGATTCAGGTCCGCGAGATCGACCGTCCCGGAGCAGTTGACGTCGCCGGGGTCGCCGATCCCTACCACGGAACCGAAATTCGCGAGCACAAGGTTCAGGTCGGCGAGGTCGACTCCGCCGTCGCCGGTGGCGTCTCCGGGGCACGCCGGCTCGCTCGGGATCGCGGGGAGGCGAATGTCGAACACGACCGGGCGATGGTCGGAGCCGAAACTCGTCGCGTTGGAGTTGCCGTTCGCGAACTGCCCCGGGGCGTGCTCCGGGGTGGCGTCGTTGGAGAAGTACACGAAGCCCATGGTGTTGATCTCGTTCTGGCTGAGGTCGCCGTCGGCGTTCGCGTCGAATAGCGCGGCGAGGTCCTCGTCGAGGCAGATGTAGTCCAGGCGTGATGAGTTCTGGAACGTGTTGGGCAGGAACGCCCCGGAGACGCGACCGAAGAGCGACTCGACGGGCAGATCGAGCACACCGGTCGGCTGGTTCTCGTCCTCGTAGAAGAAGACGCCGTCGAGGGTGGTGTCCCCGCCGAAGGTGGTGTCGTTGAGGTCACCGGCGAGGATCACCCAGCCGGGCTCGGTCTCGCGCGTGCCGTTGTTGTCGAGGTCGAGGCCGATGTTGCGATCGAGCCAGATCTCTTCGCCGATGCGATCGGCCTCGAGGCGTCGGGTGTTCTGGCTGGAGCCGTCGCCGCAGCACTTGAAGTGCGCGTTGTAGACGGTGAGCGTCTCGGCGGCGCCGGGCACCTCGAAGGTGCAGCGCACGACGTTGCGCGGACCAGCGGTGGGGAGGTTGGTGTACCCGAGGAGTGTGAGATCGGGGCGGAAGACGATGGCGTTGTAATTGAAGCCGTCGCCGCTCGCGGTTCTGGCCTGATAACCGGGCAGGAAGGTGTTGATGTAGACCACGAGCTCGCTCTGGGCCTGCTGGTCGAGTTCCTGGAAGCAGATGATGTCGGGCATGAGCGATGTGTCGGGGCCGTCGCCGTCTTCGTCGAAGATGGTGAGCATGTCGCCGACGCTGTTCCACGCGGTGGTGCCGACCGGGCCGAGGCCCTCCTTGACGTTGTAGGTGACGATGCGCAGGTCGATCGGCTCGGAGGTGTCATCGCAGCTCCCGGCGTGAAGGGACGGTGCGAGAACGGCGGTCGCGATGCAGGCGACGTGTGCGAGGAAGTGGTTGCGTGACATCGGCACTCCTTATCGGTCCGGGCGGTTTCGTCGAACGAAAGGCGGCGGGGAGCTCTCACTCCCCGCCGCCGTGCAATGCTATGCGCATGTCGCGGGCGTGGCCCGCTGGATCGATCAGCCCTCGTTGCACTCGCCGAAGTTGGCGAGGACGAGGTTGAGGTCGGCCAGGTCGACGTTGCCGTCACCGGTCACATCGCCGTTGTCGGTCGCCTGTCCGAAGTTGGCGAGGACGAGGTTGAGGTCGGCGAGGTCGACGGTGCCGCTGTCGTTGGCGTCGCCGAGGCAGGACGGGCCACCGAAGTCCGGGTCGTACGCGCCGAACTCGACGAGCGCGACGCCGCGCACACCCTGGCGGTTGTTGGTGCCGGGGTTGAGTTGGCCGCCGTCCTGAACGCTGCCCTCGGGGGCGCCGGAGCGGGCGTCGTCGAAGCCGTTGGTGAACATGACGGTGGCGACGCCGTTGTTGCCCGAGAAGCCGCCGAACGCGTTGGAGTCGTTGTTGTCAACGGGGAATCGGCCGAGCTTCAGCGTCGGGTTGCCCGAGCTCTCGATCTCGGCGCCGTTCTGCCCGCCGGAGACGATGCGGTGCAGGGACTGCGAGTCGCCGTGGTAGTAGTAGAGCGAGGTGTTGGAGGCGTAGACGACCTCGGCGGTGATGGCCGGGAAGTCCGGGTCGACGACCTGCTCCTCGATGAAGAGCTCGTCCGTGGCGGTGAAGCTGATGTTGCCGTCATCGTCGATCGAGACACCGGAGAACGGGGTGTTGTTGGCCGACTGCACGACGACGGGGTTCAGCGGGTCGGAGGTGTCGAGGAAGGTGTCGATGAACGGGGTGAACTCGATGCCGTTCTCGTAGGTGATGCCGGTGGAGGCGATGACCTCGAAGTCCGGGTAGGTGACGGTGCATCCGTCGAGGACAGGGTTGTAGAGGCGGACCTGGTAGGTGGTGCCGGCGGAGGTGGAGAAGTCCTCGTGGACCGCGACGATCTGGCCGGAACTGTTGACATCGAAGCGGGTGGGCACGAAGCCGCCGGAGCCGGTCGCGCCGCCGGTGACGAAGCGCTGGTCGGTGGAGGTCGGGTTGAGTTCCGTGCCGCCGTCGGCCTTGATCAGCGTGTAGGAGCCGATGGAGCCGTCGAAACTGCCCCAGCCGTTAAACGGCTCCGAGGAGTCGAGCGTGTCCACGACGAAGAAGCGAGCACCGAAGTTGCCGCCGCCGAAGGGCGTACCGGTGTAGCCGACGCCGAACACGATGAAGGTGTCCGTGCAGCCGTCGACGCGGAAGAACTGCGGCTTGGTCTGGCGGAGGTTGCCGACGTTGGCCGGGGTGCCATCGGGGGCGACGGCGACCGGGCCGAAGAGCTGTTCCCAGATGAAATCAGGGGAGCCGACCTGCTCGGTCGAGCCGTGGTTCACGCTCCAGACGTTGGTGCCGATGGGAACGCCCGCGGAACTGGTGTTGAAGTTGCTTTGGCCGAGGAAGAACCCGCCGGGGCGGCTGATGCCCGTGGGGATCGAGAGGAAGGCCGAACCGACGGAGCCGTCGATCCCGTTGTTGGCGGCGAAGACCTTGGTGGCGTTCGTCGCCGGCTTCACGCCGGAGCCCGGAAGGACGGTCTCGGCGTTCTGGAAGTACTCGATGTTGTTCTGGCCGGCGGCCGAGTTGAAGTTCGGGCGGAAGAGCCAGGTGCCGTTGTCGAGGATTTCGCCGGGCGAGTTGGAGAGGGCGTTGTCGCCCTCGCTGATGATGACGGCGTTGCCGCTGGCGTTGTAGGAGAGGACCACGCCCAGACCGCTCCCGTTGGAGCCGTTACCGAACGTGGTGATGAAGCCCGCCGGGCCGTTGGGGCTGTTCCAGGCGACCGGGGTGTTGAGCAGGATGTCATCGCGATCGAGCAGGACCGGGACCGACACGCTCGCGTTGAAGCCGCCGGCACCGTACACGAGCTCGGACCCCACGGTGGCGGAGTACTGGCCGGCGAGGGACGCGGTGGACTGCACGATGGCGTCGGCACCGGGGCCGGGGACGTACTGGGTCTCGTTGGAGGCAACGGCGAGGCCGGCGCAGGCGATGAGGGCGACAACAGCGGTGGTCCGCGAGGCGGATTGGGACTTCATAGCGTCTTTCTCTCTCAAAAACGGGGGATCGATCGGTCAGGTCTGGAATGATCGCGCAAAAACCGCGCGGATTCATGAAGTGAAAGAGTAGCACAGAATGACGGGAAGTCGATGCAGAGCGGTCGTGAGGGGGCGGTTTCGGGCGAAGTTCACGTTTTGTTTACACGAGAACCGAGTGCGCAAAAAGAACAGCGGGCGATCCGGAATGGGTCGCCCGCTGCTGACTCACATTGGCGCGTCTCGTCTCGAGGCGCGATGGCGGTCCGGACCGATCAGTTCACGAAGTCGCCGTTTGCGTAGCCGTACTCGCTGGTGACCTCGGGACGGGCACCGCCCACGTACAGCGTGTTGGGGGGGTACCAGAGCGAGGGGTCCAGGGACTGCTGCTCGGTCAGTTCGCCGCCGGAACCGTCCCAGCGGGTGATGTTCATCGTGCCGCCCGGCTGACGGTAGCTGAGCGAATTGAAATCGGACTGGGGGTCGTACGCGACCGCGCCGTTGACCGGCTGGAGCGGCGGGGGGAGCGTGATGAAGCCCTGCTGGAAGATGGTCAGGTCGAGGCTGAAGGTACCGCCGCTGACGCCGGGGACGCCGTCACCGATGGCGACCTTGCGGGCGCCGCCGCCGAACTGGTCGAGACGGGGGCGGTAGGTGTCGGGGACCTGGAAGACCGAGGCTTCCTCGGTCACCTGCGGGATCAACGGGTCGGTACCCGATGCGAGCGACGCACCGGCGGTCTGCCACGAAGCGGGCATGAGGAAACTGGCGGTCGGCATGCCGCCGTTGTCGTCGATGATCCCGGGGAGGTTCGAACCGGGCGAGTTGACCTGGCTCGACTGCAGGATCTCGTTCATGGACGGGTCCTGGAAGTTGTCGAACAGGTAGAAGACGCGCTCGTCCCAGGACTGGGGGTTGTCCGCGGCGTCGAGGGAGGGCGACATCCAGTCCCACTGCGTCACGGGCTGCTCGCCGGACTCGCTCAGTTCCTGGGTATCGGTGTCGTTGTCGAACTTCCTGGCGCTGGTGTTGGCACCGGGGACTTCGCCACGGTTCGAGTTCGAGAAGGCGATCATGCCGATCACGAGCTGGCGCTGGATGTTGGCACCCTGGGCCTTCTGCGCGGACTTGCGTGCGGCGCCGAGGGCCGGGAGGAGGATGCCGATCAGCAGGGCGATGACCGCCACCACCACCAGCAGTTCGATGAGCGTAAAGCCGGTGCTGTTTCGCGGCGTCTGCCGCACCTTGAGGGGACTGTTGAGCATCTTTCGTACTGTCCTTTCACGACCCAGTAGTGCCCCACGAGGAGGCGGATAATCGAATACGCGAGGGGCAAACCGCGTGGGATTCAGTTTAGCGAGAACTTCACACTCCGCTATTCGGAATGCGGCGTCGAGCGGTTCCATGGATTTTCGGACCGGGCGAAATCACCCGAAACCGATGCCCCAGAAGCAGTTGCGCTCTTCGGGCACCGATACAGCGTAACGCAGAATGCTCAAAATGCGAGCGCGGCGCAAAAAAACAGCAACCCCGGGTTCACCCGGGGTTGGCTGGATCTGCATAAATGGGGTCGGACGGGGCCTGCCGGGGGCAGATCTCACTCAGTTAATGAGGCGAGTATCCGGGTCCACGAAGTTCTCGGCTTCGGGGACGATGTCGCTGTTCCCCAGCGTGGATCCCTTCGGGTACCAGTAGGAGGGGTTGTAGGACTCTTCGATGGTCAGCGGACGGGTGTTCCCGTCGAAGAAGGTCGCCACGATTCTGCCCTGGTGACGGTAGGTGATGGTTTCAGCGAGTCCCTGCGTAAACTCGATGCCGAACGCAGGTGACGAGGCGTGAATCGCCCCGTGATCCTGGAACGCGGAGCCCTGACGGTCGCCACCTCTGATCGAGAAATCGGTCGAAATGATGCCCTGCTCAGCGTCGATGTATCGCGTCGCACTGCTGTTCATGATCCGGATGGAGGGGCCCTGGAGGTTGCTCAGTCGCGGGACGTACGCGGGGTTGGGGCGGGCAATCCCGGTGTTCTGCGGCGGGTAGCCGATGCCGTTCTGCGGACGGATGAACCCGGGGGGAGCCGGGGTCGAGCCGGGACCCGCCCGGAGGGCTCCGTAGTACTGGAACGCGTTGGGCATCGCGTACGACATTGCGGTGATACTGCCCTGCAGCTCGTTGAGGATGTAGTTCTCCATGTCGGAAATACCGGGGCCGTTGGCCGCATCCCAACTGACGGTGGTTTCGCGTTGCGCGGGGTCTGCGAGGTCGTTGTAGAGGTATGCGAAGCGGGCCTCGCGATCCTCAGGCAGGCCGTCGGTATCAATGCAAGGCGTGATCCAGTCCCAAGCCTGCACGGGGGCGCTGCTGTCGCGGTTGAGCGGATCGAGCATTCCCGCATCGTTGGCGCGATCCCAGATCTCGCGCCCGGTCGAATTCACGCCCACGATCCATCCGTCGTTCGAGGCGGCGTAGGACGAAAGCCCGTAAAGGAAGTTGCGCTGGATCGAGGATGCGCCGACCGTGAATGCGGAAGCGCGCGCCGATCCCAATGCGGGAAGGAGGATGCCGATGAGCAGAGCGATGACTGCGACGACGACGAGCAACTCGATCAGCGTGAAGCCCTGGCGTGTGTTGCGATGATTGGGTTTCATGTTTCGGAATCCTCTGAACCGGGGAGACTGGCGCGCCCGTGAGAGCACGTTCGATGTCGTGATCACTTCTGGATAGCGAATGTATTGAGGTCGATGGCGAGTTCGCTCTCGCTGAAGACGTTTTTGTCGAGTTGCTCGGCGATTCGGACGCGGAACTGCTCCGGCACGATCCAGTTCCCTGCCTCGTCTCGCGTCGCCGGATACAGGACACGTCGACCGTCCGCGTCGGGATACGGAATGACGCTGAGATTCTCAGTATCCATGCTGGACACCTCGCCGGTCAGGATATTGACCAACCGCTTGCTGCCCGGCAGTTGCGAACCGCCACCGCTGAGCGACTTCCAGATTAGAAAGCCGGCGAGGGCCAGACAGACCACAATGATCGCGATTTTCGCTTGTTTCATGCGTTGGGTTTCTCGGGTCGGGACGCGACGGTCGATCCTGACCGTCCGGAGCGTCGCCGGGCGTGGCGGGCGGCCTTGCCCGCGCGTGCGTTGTGCTGGTTCAGGTCCAGCGCGAGAGTATATCTCGCGTCCGATGCCACCACAACGCAAAGATCGCGCAAGTCGCCCGATTCCAGTCGGTTGGAGGCGAACTGAGCGCGTTCTTTACACAGACGCCGGGTCGTACCCAAGCCGCGTTCAGGCAAGCCCTTACGCGCCGTCAGGCGGGGTTGCAGGCGCCGAAGTTCGCGAGCACGAGGTTGAGGTCGGCGAGGTCGACTTCGCCGTCGCCGGTGACGTCGCCGGAGGAGGTCGACTGGCCGAAGTTCGCGAGCACGGCGTTGAGGTCGGCGAGGTCGACGATGCCGTCGGCGTTGGTGTCGCCGAGGCAGTTGGCTGCACCGGCACCGGGACCGACGAAGAGGGTCGCGTTGTAGGCCTCGGGGACGCCGGCGCGGTCGTAGGTGATCTCGGCGTTGACGATCAGGCCGCCGAAGGCACCCGGATCGGAGGGGGCTGAGCCGGCGAAGCCGGCGACAGTCTCTTGGATGATGCTCCCGGCGTGGAACGAGCCGGAGGCGAGCGAGTCGCTGTCGGCGAGGGTGAGGTCGGTGACGGTGTAGTCGGTGGCGGAGTTCGCGCCGGTGAAGGCATCGCCCTCGGCGACCAGCAGTTCGAGTTCGTAGACGCCGCCGGTCTGGACG
>CAXAVQ010000129.1:0-7337 GCA_963971985.1 uncultured bacterium | reverse complement strand
CCCTCCGCGCCTCGGCCGACTGGCCCAAGCGCTGGTGGACTCTCGCGGCTTGGTTCGGCTGGATCCCGACCGTCCTCGTCATCGCCGCGGCGCTGCAACTCGATCCGGACCGCGAGTACCTGAACTGGTGGATGTACGCTCTCGGCGCGACCATCGGCCTCTGGCTCGTCCTGATCCTCAAGCGGTACGCATGGGACCGCCTCAAGCTCTCGCGCACCGCCAAGAAACTGCACCGCCAGATCCGCACCTGCGCACGCGACCACGAGTCCATCGCCGCGGCTCTCGACCTCGTGCCGAACCTCGCCTCCGACAGCGCGCGACTGCCGCTGTCCGGCCAGGACGACGAGCGCTACGCCCTGATGAATTCGCTGCTGCGCGTGCTCGGCGCGATGGAGTTCACCGGCGCGATCGTGCTGGTGGACCGCATGGACGAGCCGACGCTCATCAGCGGCGACCCGCAGCGCATGCGACCTGTGGTCTGGCCACTGCTCAACAACAAGTTCCTGCAGATGCCCCGGATCGGCGTGAAGGCGCTGCTCCCACTCGAACTGCGCCACGAGTTGTTCCGTGAGTCGAGCGCGTTCTTCCAGGAGGCCCGGCTGGACAAGCAGTCGCTGGTCGAGCGCCTGACCTGGACCGGCTCGATGCTCTACGATCTCTGCACCGCGCGGCTCAACGCCTGCCGGGTGGACACCGAGAAGCCGGTCGCACTCGTCGACCTGTTCGCCAGCGATGTGAGCCGCCAGGACATCGTGGACGCACTCGACCAGATGCACCAGCCGCGCGACGCGTTCAAGCTCATGTACCAGTGCATCAGCGAGCACTGCCAGAACACGACGCGCGATCAGGCGAGCGACGATGCGGACACCGGCTACAAGATCCCGCGCCTCACGCTCGAAACGGTGCGCAAGCAGCAGTCCGAGCGGGTGCAGATGTTCTATCGGGGGATTCGGCCGGCTTGAAGCCGCGACAGGTGCCGTGGTCGGAGCGAAGCGCAGGCCACGCGAGCCTCCATCTAATCACGACGTTCCGACGGCGGCTGGGGCAATTCCACATCGTGGCGATGATTCCAGAACTCGACGATCTTGCCGGTTTCGTCGAAGCGCATCACATTGATGATCGCCACGCGATCCACCTCCGTGATGCCCATGGCTTTCCCGCGCTCCGAGGGAACGAGCGAGACGAACCAGCGCGTCGCGACCTTGTCACCCTCTGCGATCTGGTAGTCGATCTCCCCCGTCATTTCACCAAAGCTGTGAAACAGTTCCGCGATGTTCTTCTGCTCGATCGCCGCCTCGGTCACACCCTTGCGATCGCCAAGATCATGGACAACATAAGTATCGGCCACGTAATCGGTGTACCGGTCGGTGTTCTGCGTGAACCACAGGTCCTCATAGAACGCCCGTGCGGTCGCCTTGTTCCGCTCAACGGCATCCTGATTCGTGGCCTGACATCCGGTGAGAAGTGTGAACGCTACAGCCGAGCAGGTGACGATTCTGAGCACAAGAGACTCCTGAGTTCATGAGTTTGTTGACGAGCCCGCGTCAGCCAAACATCTCGGCTCAGGCACCGAACATGCTCCTGGTGGAGCAACAGCGTCCGGAGTGTATCAAATCTCCCTCACTCCCCCGGGATATAACTGATCACACCCTCCCAGGGCGAACTGGCCGTGGCGTACAGCCGCTTGGCGATCCGCCCGGCGAGGTAACTCTGGCGACCGGCCTCGCAGGCCTTGCGCATGGCATGGGCCATCATCACCGGGTCCTTCGCGTGGGCGATGGCGGTGTTGAGCAGCACGCCGTCCGCGCCGAGTTCCATCGCGATCGAGACATCTGAGGCCGAGCCCACGCCGGCATCGACGATGACCGGGTACTCGGCATCGCCGGGCTTGGAGTCGATCGACGCCTCGCCGCCCTTGAGCAGGTCGAGGCACAGGCGAATGTTGTTGCGGTTGAGCACGCCCTGTCCCGAGCCGATGGGCGAGCCGGCGGGCATGACGCTGGTCGCGCCGGCTTCCTTCAGGCGCTGCGCGCTGATCGGGTCGTCGGAGGTGTAGCAGAGCACCTCGAAGCCGTCGGCCACGAGTTCCTTGCAGGCCTCCAGCGTGCCGACCGGGTCGGGGAGCAGGGTCTTCTTGTCGCCCAGCACTTCCAGTTTCACCCACGACGCGCCGGGGTTGCCGAGCTGCTCCAGCAGTTCCCGCCCGAGGCGCGACACGCGCACCGCGTCCTCGGCGTTGAAGCAGCCGGCGGTGTTGGGCAGGATCGTGTACCGGTCGGTGTCGATGAAATCCAGCAGCGACTCGCCCCGGTCGTTGAACAGACGCTCGCGCCGCACCGCGACGGTGACGACCTCGGCCCCCGAGGCGTCCAGCGCCTGCTTCATCACCGAGTTATCGGAATACTTGCCCGTCCCGACGATCAGGCGGCTGGTGAACGTGCGGCTGCCCAGCTGAAACGGGTTCAGGCCGGGCTCGGTCGTGGCGGTCGAAGCGGGTGAGGCGGACATCCGTCCTCCTGGGAATTCAAGGGTTTCGGGCGGGCAAAGCCCGATTCTACGCGCTCGCGCCGCCTCGGGTGGCGAAAGCCGCTCGCGCGCGTTCCGTCGCCGAATCGTGGGAATTCCGCCCCGGATTCCCTATCATGAGGCACTTCTGCCAACCAAGGACACCCGACCGATGACCACCCACCTCACCGGCCCGAATATCGATACCGACCCCACCGGACGCGTCACCATCGACCAGACCCCGGTCGACCCGCAGGCCGTCACCATCTCCGGCCTCGTGCTGAACCCGTCGTACGGCCCCGGGGCCGCCGTCGAACCCAGCCAGATCACCGCGCTGCACAACATCGAGCGCGATCTGCCCGCCCCCGGCGAGTTCCCCTACACGCGCGGCCTGTTCCCGCAGGGCTATCGCACCCGGCTTTGGACCATGCGCCAGTTCGCGGGATTCGGTTCCGCCGACGATACGAACAAGCGGTTCAAGTACCTGCTCCAGCAGGCCAAGACCAAGACCGCCGCGAATACGGGGCTGTCGACGGCGTTCGACCTGCCGACCCTCATGGGGCGCGACTCCGACGACCCGCTGTCCGCCGGCGAGGTCGGGCGCTGCGGCGTGGCCATCGACACCATCGAGGACATGCACCGGCTCTACGCCGACATCCCGATCGATCAGGTCACCGTCTCCCAGACCATCAACGGCCCCGCCTGCGTCATCTGGGCCATGTACATCGCCATGGCCGAGCAGCGGGGCATCGACATCGCCTCCCTCGGCGGCACGCTGCAGAACGACATCCTCAAGGAGTTCCACTCCCAGAACGAATACATCTACCCGCCCGAGGCCTCGGTCAAGCTGGTCGTCGACACCATCGAGTACCAGTCCAAGAACATGCCCAAGTGGAACTCGGTGTCGATCTCCGGCTACCACATCCGCGAATCCGGCTCGACCGCGACGCAGGAACTCGCCTTCACCCTGCGCGACGGCATGGAATACGTCGAGGCCTGCCTCGATCGCGGGATGGACATCAACGAGTTCGGCCCACGCCTGTCGTTCTTCTTCAACTCGCACAACGAGTTCTTCGAAGAGATCTGCAAGCTCCGGGCCGCGCGGCGCATCTGGGCCCGCGTGATGCGCGACCGCTACGGTGCGACCAACCCCAAGGCCTGGTACATGAAGACGCATGTCCAGACCGCCGGGTGCTCGCTGACCGAGCAGCAGCCGCTCAACAACATCGTCCGCGTGGCGTATCAGGCGATGGCCGGCGTGCTCGGCGGCTGCCAGTCCCTGCACACCGACTCGATGGACGAGACCCTCGGCCTGCCCACCGAGCAGGCGGTCACCGTGGCCCTGCGGACCCAGCAGATCCTCGCGCACGAGACCGGCGTCACCCGCGTCACCGACCCGCTGGGCGGCTCGTGGTTCATCGAGGCCCTCACCGACCAGATGGAGGCCGAAGCTCTCGGCTTCATCGACGACATCGATCGCATGGGCCTCGCCTCCCAGCCGGGGCGCTCCGACTTCACCGGTGAGAACGCCGAGCACCCCGCCTACGCCAAGCGCGACGGCTACGGCCAGGGCGTGGTCCAGGGCATCCACAAGGGCTACTTCCGCCGACAGATCGCCGAGGCGGCGTACCGTTTCAGCGAGGAGTGCGAGGCGGGCGACCGGATCATCGTCGGCGTCAACGAGTATGTGGACACCGAAGAAGGCCGCCCGATCGACATCCTCGAGATCCCGCACCAGGTCGAGGTCGATCAGGTCAACCAGCTCGAGGCCTTCAAGGCCAAGCGCGACGACGCGAAGGTCGCCAAGTCACTCGACGCGATCCGGCAGGCCTGTCAGGACAACGCCAACGTGATGCCTCAGTTGATTCAGGGCGCCCACGACGGCTGCACCCTCGGCGAGATGGTGCAGGCGATGGCGGACATCTACGGGCGGTACTCGGGCGGGCCGGAGTGGTGATCAGGCGCTGGCTCGATCAGCGGTTCATTCGGCATTACGGAGCCCATGAAGGCGAGTCCCGCGTGGACTTGCCAACGGGATATCTGGACGAGATTGGCGTTCATTCGCTCGTCGATCACCGACTTGCGGACAAGTCCCGCGAGTTCGTACGGTTCAAGTCCTGCTTCCATGCTGAGTGGCTACTCCGCAAAGCATACGACTGCTTGGACGACAGCCCGCCCCATCGTGGTGGTCGGGTGACGGATTTCGTGTCCGACATCGTGACGACCACATACATCGACTTCCTGTACGGCGGTCAGCAGTTCACGATCCATCAGGACTGGACGCTCGAAGCATCAGTCACTGACTCCGAGTGCCCGGATGAACTTCTGGTCGAGGTTACGAAGCTGCTGGTACCGTACATGGGACCGCTTGAGTCCTAGCCCAGCCGCTCTTTCCCACCCATATACCCCCGGAGCACCTCCGGAATCGTCACCGACCCGTCTTCGTTCTGGTACATCTCCAGAATCGGGATCAGGATCCGCGGGCTCGCGGCGACCGTGTTGTTCAGGGAGTGGCAGAACACCGTCTGCTTCTTGCCGTCCTCGCTCTCTTCGCGATAGCGCATGTTCAGCCGGCGGCACTGGAAGTCGTACAGGCGCGAAGCGCTGTGCGTCTCGCCGAACGCGCCGGTCGGGCGGCCGTTTGCGTCGAGGTCGCCGCGGCCGGGCATGAAGCACTCGATGTCGATCATGTCGGCGTTCTTCACACCCAGGTCGCCCGTGCAGCACTGCAGCAGGCGGTAAGGCAAGCCCAGCGATTGCAGCAGGTCTTCGACGATGCTGATCATCTGCCGGTGCCACTTGCGGCTGGCCTGTTCATCGGACTCGCAGATGACGACCTGCTCGACCTTGTCGAACTGGTGGATGCGGTACAGCCCGGCGGTGTCACGCCCCGCCGCCCCGGCTTCGCGCCGGAAGCAGGTGCTGACCGTGACATACTTCAGGGGCAGGTCGGCCTTGTCGAGGATCTCGTCGGCGTGCAGGCCCATGAGCCCGACCTCGCCGGTGCCGGTGAGGAACATGTCGTGCCCCGCGCCGCGCTTGGATTCCTCGATGTGGTAGGTCTGGTCCCGACCCGCGGGGAAGAAACCGGTGCCCTCCATGGCCTCGCCACGCACCAGCACGGGCACGCTCATGGGCGTGAAGCCGTGCTGATCGACCATGCGGTCGAAGGCGTAGCGCAGGATGGCCTGGTGCAGGCGCATGCCGTCGCCGGTGAGCACATAGCTGCGGGTCCCGGCCACCTTCACGCCGCGCTCGAAGTCGACGAGCCCGAGCGACTCGATCAGTTCGATGTGCGTCCTCGGTGCAAAGCCGCGGTTTTCCTCGAAGGACTTGGTCAGGTCGTAGCCCTCGGGGGCCCAAGTGGAAAGTTCGACGTTGTCGTCCGCGCTGGCGCCGACCGGCACATCCTCATCCGGCGGCAGGGGGATCAGCAGCAGCAGCTCCCGCAGTTCCGGTTCGAGCAGGGCCAGCTGTTCTTCGAACACGCTGACCTGCGTCTTGAGCTTGGCCGGCTTGGAGCGGAGTTCGTTGACCTCGGCCTCGATCGCGGCCTTCTCGTCGCCGCCGGCCGACTTCATCTTGCCCATGAGCTGGCCGATCTTCGGGCCGCTCTCCTTGGCGAGGCGGTTCTGCTCGGCCTTGAGGGTCTCGCGCTCGGTGGTCAGCGAGCGGATGTGCGAGTCGAGCTCGATGACGCGGTCGATGTCCACGCTCACGCCCTTGCGCTGGGCGCCGAGCTTGAAGCGGTCGGGGTTCTCACGGAGGGCTTTGAGATCGATCATGGGGCGGCGATGGTACCCGCGCCGCCCGGCGTTTGCCGAGCCGACTATTCGCTGTCCTCGGGCGAAATCTCGCCGTTCTGGCCGGGCTGGGCGGCCCAGAGCATCTTGTGCATGAGCGTCGACCAGTAACTCCGCTTGGGGTTACGCACCAGCCGGAGGGGCCGCTCGTGGCGAGAGAACCGCAGTTTGTCCCCGGTGCGGAGCGAGTGCATCACCTGCCCGTCGAGCACGAGGGTGGTCCCCTCAACGGCCTCGTCGACGCAATCGATGCTGGAGTTCGCCCGGAGCATGTCCAGAGCGATCTGCGTCTTGCCGGCGACCACCAGCGGGCGGAACCCCAGCGAGTGGGCGGCGATGGGCGTGATCGCGATGGCTTCGACCGAGGGCGAGATGATCGGCCCGCCCGCAGAGACGCTGTACGCCGTGGACCCTGTGGGCGTCGAGACGATGACACCGTCGCCCTTGATGTGCGGGCCCGACACGCCGTCGAGCGACAGGTGCATCTCGATCATGCGGAACGGCGGGCCGGCGGTGATCGCGCAGTCGTTGAGGGCCACGCCGCTGAATCGAGCCTTGGAATCATCGGAGGAGTACACCGAGACCGACAGCATCAGACGGTTGCGACACTCCAGCGCATCGGAATCCAGCAGGTAATCGGCCTGCGTGCGCAGGCTGTCGAGGTCGTACTCGGCGAGGAAGCCCAGGTGCCCGAAGTTCACGCCGACCATCGGAAGCCCGAGGTGCACGGTCCGACGGGCCTGCGAAAGCAGCGTGCCGTCGCCACCGAGGACCATGATCAGGCCCGCGCCCTTGGCGTCGTCGATCGGGGCATCGTCCTCGGTGTCGAGTTCAGCGACGATGTCGGAGTGCCTGGTCAGGATCGAGCGCACCTCGTCCAGCGTGTCGAGCACGTTCGGCTTCGAACGGTTGACGAGCAGGAGGACCGATCGGCTCACGACTGGACCCGCGGCTCAACGGAAGTGGCCTCGACCTGACGATCGGCACCGCCCGCCGGACGCGAGGCGAGCACCTCACGCACGCGCGAGG
>CAXAVQ010000128.1:0-7339 GCA_963971985.1 uncultured bacterium | reverse complement strand
AGGCCGACGGCCCAGGAACCCCCCACCCTGCAAAGACCGCGAGCGAACAGGCCAGACCGAGCGAGCGAAGCGATGGCATAGGGCAACCCTTTCCGGAGTGGGGATCTCAGCAGCCATTATGACGCGCTGACCCTCCCCACCCGTCACGGATCCGGCAAGATTCTTCAACCCGCCGGCTGCTCGGCGTCATCATCGAGCCCAAACTCCGCCCGAAGATCGCTCACCCGTTTCGCCCACCGCTCATCAAGCGCGTTCCGAGACGCGTAGATCTCGAAGAAGCTCATGTCCCCGTTGCGCGCGGCTCGCGTGTCACCGAGCGCAAGCGGCGTCGAACTCGACAGCACACGCGGCTCCCCCTCGGCGACCACATCCTCGATCATCCGAACCCATCGCTCGTTGATCGCGTTCCGTTCGCTCGAATACGAAGCCAGCATCTGCCGGACCCGCTCTCGCTGCTCCTCGCTCAATCGCTCATCACCCGCCATCGCATCGAGTTGCTTCAGTGCGTCTGACTTGCCGAGCACCGTCGGAAACGCCAATTCGCGACACCGCTCCTGAAACGCGCGTGCCTGATCGGGCTCGAGCAGATTCGCGATCCGCCGGATGTACTTCTTCTGCATGTTCGCGATCTTCAGATTCTGCTCCCCGACCCCCTCCATCCACGCGAGTTCCGCCGGATCGGCGGTCGACAGGCTGATCAGATCCGGATCGCCGCCCAACCCGCGGGCGATCCCGAGGTGCTCCTTCTCGATCGCGACCCGGTCCAGCAGAAGAGCGTCGAGTTCCGTGTCGTACTCCTCGAAAATCGCTTCAAGCGCACCCACCCCATCGGCCCCGAACCGCGCCGGGTCAGGACGCAACTCCATCGAACGGACGATCCCGGGCAGATACTGCGACGCGTACGGCAGTTCGCTCCAGATCATGAGCCGCGCCCGATGGCGCCAGCGATGCACCCCATCCAGCCGCTCCACCTGCTCAGGTGTCAGCAGCAGACGCAGGTCCGCGAACAGTTCGGCACCCAACCGCTCCTGCAGCGCCACCCACTCAGCTTCCAGCCGGTCGATGTCCTCCCGCAGCTCAATGAGACGTTCCATAGCGATGGCTCGCTCTTCGGAAGATGGATTCGTCTCCCCGTCCCTGTTGCGGAATGCGCCTTCATAGATCTCCATCCACTGCGCCTCCGCCTCACGCAGCGGACGCTCTGCTTCCATCACCCGCTCCTGCATCGCCGAGAACAGCGCCACAAAGATCTCGTGCTGCTCCGCCGAAAGCCCCAGCCGCTCGCTGTACTGCTCGACCTCATAGGGCGTGAAGTGGTACTTCTGCGCGAACAGGTTCTGCCGCGGAATTCCCTGATTCACGAGCTCCGGTTCCTGCTCCGCTGCGGGCGCCGGAGCGGGCGCATCCTGCGCCCGTGCGTTCGCACCGCACAGAAGAACCGCGAGCACGACGAACGCCGAGCAGCCGAACACACCCAATCGCATCATCCCATCCTCCCGCCTCTTGGCTTCGCAGGGTCACGCAGCGCATATCGCCTCCACTCGGAGACCGCGCCGCTTGGCCTCAGTCTAACCGCTCGCCCCGCAATTCGGATGCATCAATCCTCGCCGCGATCGCGCCGCACCGGCGGCGGCAATCGCCCCGCCTGCTCCTCGGTCAGCACCTGCAGCACCTGCTCGTACGACGTCCGATCCAGATCCCGACGCGCCGTCCGCGCCTCCTGCGTCGCCTCCGTGCTGGGCTCGATGCCCATCACGCGCATCACGTCGCGCTCCTCTTCCTGCTCCGCGATCGCCCGTGCCCAGTTCGCGTCCAACCGCTCGCGACTCTGCTCGTACCGCAGTTTGGCTTCCAGCACGCGCCCCCGCTGCTCCTCGCTCAGGTCCTCGAACGACAGGATCGTCTCGAACGCCCGGTCCGTCGTCGACGCCCGGTACACGCGCGGAAAGACCAGCTCGTTGAACCGGTTCTCGAACTCCGCGCTCTGGTCCGGCGGCAGCGCACGCCCGATCGTCGCCGCGTACTTCAGGTTGATATCGCGCACCCGCGCCGCCTGCTCCATCGCATCGCCGAGCAGCTCGCGGAAGAAGTCCATCACCGAGTCCATGTCGTCGAAGCCCTCGGCCGTGAACCGCTCGAAGGCCTTGTTCGTGGTCTCGTCGTACACCTCGTTCCGCCGCACCAGCGCCCGGTCCAGTTCCGTGACGTACTGGTCCTCCAAGGACCAGATCGACTCGCGAACCTCGCCCTCAACGCCCATCTCGTCGAGCAGTTCCACCAGATCGACCGTCTCGCCGCTGAGCAGCCCGCCCTCCTCGATCGTCGCGTTCCGGCGCAGATCGCGCTCGAACCGCGTCCACAGCGCTTCCTGCTCCGGTGTCAGCAGCAGGCGCAGGTCCGCCATCAGCTGCTCGGTGATCGCCTGCTTGCGCTCTTCGAACTCCTCGGTCCGCTCGCGGAAATCGTTCCAGATCGCGATGTCCCGCGTCTCCTGGAACTCGCGCTCCGCGGCGTCCAGGACGACCGTCATCTGCTCGACGCCCACCGCCATCCGCGTCAGGTACTCGTTGACCATCTCGCCGGCGATCTCGCGCTGCACCTCGTCGAAGCCGAACAGCTGCGCCGCGTGCTCCAGATCCTTGGTCGTGAACCCCGGCTCCAGGAAGTCGCCGCCCGGCCGGAACACCTGCGCCGAGGCAGAGGCGGTCAGGAAGAACCCGACAATCGCCGCGAACACCGTCCACACCAGTCGCCGGGCCATACCTGTCCTCCAGTCCCGAATCACCGGCTCAGCGCCGGATCAGAAATCAAAGTCGCGCTCGCGCCAGTCCGTCGCCGGGCGCTCGGGCAGGCCGACCTTCTGGTCCTCGCTGAGCACGCCGAGCAGCTCGTCGTAGTACCGAAGCTGTATCTCGCGGAGTTCCGACTGCGCCTCGCGTGTCTCGGGGTTGCGATTCCCGCCCCACATGTCCTGCAGGCGCATGTTCTCCTCGCGCTCGCGCTGCGCCCGCACCAAGGTCTGGCGGAGCCGCTCCGACTCCTGCGCCCAGTTCTGCTTCAGCCCCGTCACGTACTCGCGCTGCTCGTCCGTCAGGCTGTCGAGCTCGAGCACCTGGCGCAGCCCGTTGTCCACGTACGAGTCGCGGTAGATGTCCGGGTACGCGGCCTTGTTGAACCGCTCCATCAACTCCGCACTGGCTTCTTCACCGAGCATCGCCGTGAGTTGCTTCAGGTACTTCTCATGAATCGCACGGACGCCAACGAGCTCATCGCGAACCGTCGTAAAGATCTCGTTGTACTCGTCCATGTTCTGCATCCAGTTGCCGTTTTGGCCGAGCTCCTCGGCCTTCTCGGCCTGCTCATCCGCGATCCGGCGGTACGCCCGCAGCTTCCGGTCCAATTCGACCTCGTACTGCGTCATCGTGGGCTTGATCAGCTCCTGCTGCTCGGGCTGCAGTTCCATCTCTTCGGTCAGGATCACCAGGTCCACACCCACGCCGCTGAGCACCTGCTCCTGGCGAGAGATCGCACGCCCGCGGAACCGCCGGCGCTCGAAGTCTTCCCACAAGGGCACCTGCTCCTCGGTCAGCAGGATCTTCACATCCGCCCAGAACTGCTCGCCGAGCTCCTCACGCCGGTCCTCGAACCGCGCCATCCGCTCGCCGTACTCGCGCCACACCGAAGGATCGCGCGTCCGCTGGAACTCATCCCGAGCCCCCCGCTGCATCTCCTGAGCGACCGACGACATCTCGCCGAACTCCTCTTCGAGCACCGCGAACATGTCCGTCGCGATCTCCTGCTGAACCTCATCGAAGTTCAGCATCTTCACCATCAGGTTGAACTCCCGCTGGCTCACCGGCGGGTTATTGATGGAGTCCCCCCCGCCGCGAAAGAACTGCGCCGAAGCCGTGCCGGGAAGGCACAGCGACGCCAGAACCGCGACCAGGAGCCCCAAACGGGCGATTTTGCTCTGCATGACCTCATCCCTCGTGAAAACCGAGTTTCGTCAGCGAGGACCGCGCCCAGCGCACTCCTCGCACACAACCTACCCACGATAGCGCACGCGGTTTCAACGATTCACCCGCTCGCTCCAAGGAATTCGTCACCTTCTATTGGGCGGATGCACGACCCAGCTCCGCACCGCGATCCCGCGCCGCCTCCACCGCCCCCGCGATCACCGACGCGAAACCGCCCTCCGCCAGCGCCCCCAGCCCCGCCGCGGTCGTCCCGCCCTTGCTCGTCACCGCCTCCCGAAGCTCCTTCGGGCTCAGCCCCGACTCCTCCAGCAACCGAGCGGCCCCGATCGCCGTCTGCATCGCCGCCCCACGCGCCACCTCACCCGGCAGCCCGACCCGTTCCCCGGCCTCCGCCAGAGCCTCCACCATCGCGAAGAAGTATGCCGGCCCCGAACCGGCCACCGCCGTGAACGCGTCCATCTGTCCCTCATCGATCGCGTACACCGCCCCGATCGCCTCGAACACCCGCCGGGCCAGCTCCTCGTCCCCCGCTTCCGCGCCCTCGCCGAGCGCCATCGCCGTCGCTCCCTTGCCGACTCGCGACGGCGTGTTCGGCATCAGGCGCACCACCGATGCCTCCCCCCCGCACCGCTCGCGCACCACGCCCGACGGCACCCCCGCCAGGATCGACCACACCACCGGACGAGCAACGCCCTCCAGCACCGCCCGAAGTTCCTCGCTCGCCCCCGCGAGCGCCTGCGGCTTCACCGCCAGCATCACTTGCGTCCGCTCCCCGATCGATTCCGCGAACTCCCCGAGCGACGCCCCGGCCCAAAACCCCGCCGACGCGAACGCCTCACGCTTGCCCTCGTTCGGATCAACCACCCCCACGCGCGCCGCCTCGAACACCCCGCGCTCCGACGCCCCCAGAAGGATCGCGCTCGCCATGTTCCCGCCGCCGACACACACCAGTTCCAACGCTTCGCTCATGCGATCACGGTATCACGTGATCGCGTGGCATGGTCGCCCCTTGAGGCGACTATGCGAGGCCCGTCAGCGTGTGCCATGGCCGCCCTCCTCAGGCGGCTATGCGAACCCCTACGGGTGCCGGGGTCTGAGCGCAGCGAAGGCCCCGCGAGCGCAACAAGTTCGTCCAGGCGCACAGAATTCAGGACATAGCCACGCTGCGCGTGGCCATGCCACCCAAGCCCACCAAGCGCCGAAGTCCGCCCCGGCGCGCGCCGCGTGGGCTCGCGCGCATCGCCACTTTCCGACTTTCTCAAAAAATTTTCCGCCCGTGTTTCCTGCGGATTCCCGCGCGACCTTTTCGCATCACCACCTCCTGCGCGCGCCGGTTGGGCTCGCTCCCCCTAAGGGTAAGGGAGGTGCACAATGCACACCGCAGCGAAGAAGCCGTCCGAAACCGCCAACACCACCACCCAAACCCCCGAGGAAGCCCTCGCCCACATCAAGGCCGTCTACCGGGTCAAGCGTCTCGAATCCGAACTCACGATGATCACCGCGCAGACCAAAGCGATGGAAGCGCTCATCTACTGCATGACGCCGCTCCAAAGCACCGGCGACTCGAAGCTCGACGCCTTCTACGCCCGCGAACGCAACCGCCAGCGCCAGGCCGCGACGCAGACCCTCCTCCACATCCGAACCGTCCAGCGCGAAAAACGCCTGCGCCGGACGATGCGCGCCAAAGCGAAAGCGAAAGCTGAGCGATCAGAGCCCAATCGCGCAAGCGATGGGTACCAAGCAACCAATCAGGAAATGCCCAGTCCTCCTTCGCCTCCTTCTCCCCTCCGAGGGAGAAGGTGGTCTTGTGCGGATTCAGCACAAGACCGGATGAGGGGGCGGTCCGAACCTTCCGACGAGTCCATTCGCACCTTCGGTGCGAACCCCTCACCCCAGCCCTCTCCCTCAAGGGGAGAGGGAGCCAAACCACGCTCGCGCTACAAGACCCGAAAACCAAAGCACCCCAAACGCCCCCGCAAGCGAAAGCGCTGAGCGCGAGCTCAAGGTCCCCAGCAACCGGCAAGAAAGTGACACCGCCCCCGCCCGTGCACAGTTGGGATCAGAGCCCGAACGCGCAAGCGTCGGGTCACGAGCAACCGGCGAGGACATGCTCTCAGCAGACGCCCATTCGCTCAGCACCCCGCATAGTCGCCTCAAGGGGCGACCATGCCACCCGATCCGCACCCCATCTTCACACGTCGCCGATACTCTCGAACCGCACGCCAGATCAACGCGTATCGTGCAGCACCCCAACGAAAGGCCTCCATGCCGAGACTCGCTATCGCATCACTGCTGACACTTTGCGGCACAGCGCTCGCCGCGCCGTTCGTCCCCGAGCCGCTGATCAAAACCGGTGATCACCTGGACGCTCTGACGATCCCGGAAGTGTTCCGCATCATCCACCATCCGACCATCAATTCACACGGTGAGTGGGCGGTCTCGGTTTCGTCCGGGCAGGGAACATCCCTCGATTTTTCCTCCGTTGTTCTCGGCAACGACGGCGTCCGCATCCCGGCCTACACCCTGCCAAGCGGTGAGTCGACGCCGGATTATCCTTCGTTCGGCGATGTCGATCTGAACGACTCGGGGCAGCTCGCGGTTGCGATCACCTACCTCGCCGCAGATCGACTCGGAGAGATTTACGTCGACGGTCAACTCGCCGGTCTTTCGCTCACCGGCAATCGGACCATGGAGGCAGTGCGGATCAACAACGCCGGTTATGTACAGGCAGAAGACGAAGGATTCACCGGAAACTTCCACTGGGCTTCGCAGAGAGACAGCAACGGGAACTGGCAGCAGGGCAACATCTACTTCGGCAGGAATGTCCAGACGCCAGTCGGGCGCGTGGTCGATGATGTTTTACGTATTAACCAGTCTGCTGTCGGGTCAGATGGGTCGCTTGTTTATTCCAGCGTGTTCGAGTATGAAAACGCCGACGGGGAACTCATCCGTAGACGTGCGGTCGCGAGCGGAGACTCCCTCGTCGCCGTTGAAGGTGAGGCCGTGACTTTCGGGGATTACAGGTACAGCAGTCTTGGCGCGAGCGTAGCGACCACCTCTCAAGGGCAAATCGCGTTCCACACGAGTTTCAGAGATGAGGCTAGCCCCCCTCAGGGAGGCACTGGAATCCTTTTGGGCAACGGCACGCCGCTTGTCACCAGTCTCGACGAGATTCAGGCTCTCGAAGCGTTCGGCAATTGGGCGGTATCTGGCAGCGAATTCAGCATCAGCGACTCATTGGATGTGCTCTGGATGGCCTCCTCGGATGTGGCCGTCTCGCCCGATGTTCCGGAGTTTTTTGACTCCGCAGCAATCATGCTGAACGACCGGTTGCTGATGAAGACCGGTGACCTGATGCCCGA
>CAXAVQ010000127.1:0-7360 GCA_963971985.1 uncultured bacterium | reverse complement strand
CCTCCGACTTCGGCACACAAGCTGCCCGCACTCGCCGTCAGGTTGAGCGAGGCGTGAAGCTCGGCGTCGGTCAGATCCTCCTGGAGATCGGGGCACGCGCCGACGAGCTGGTCCCGTTCGACACCGGCACCCTGTCGCGATCGCAGACCACCGACGTCGAAACAATCGGTCGTGAGATCGTGGGAGAGATCGCCTACGGCGGACCCGCCGCCCCCTACGCCCTCGTCCAACATGAAGACCTCACCCTGGCTCACCCTCCCAAGTTGAAGGGCGGCAGCCCGGTCGCACCCGGCCAGGGCCGAGGCCCGAAGTATCTGGAGTTCCCGTCGAGGGAGGTCGGCAAGCGCGCCGAGCAGATCATCGCGAAGTCGGTCGCCGCAGCGAAAGCGACCGGCTGATGGCGTTCCTCGACGACATCGGGACCCACCTGAACGGGGCCACGATCGCAGCGCAGGACCTCACCCTCGGCACGAACCTGTTCCTCGGTCGCCGACCCGACACGCCCGACACCCTCGTCGCCGTGTACGAGACCGGAGGCACCGCCCCCGAGCTGGTGTTCGGTGGCAACGCCGCCCCACCCGTCGAGACCCGTGGCCTTCAGGTCATCGCCCGAGCCGCCGCCTACTCCACCGCCGAGGCCCTGTGCACCGACGTCTTCGTCGCCCTGTGCCTGATCGACAACGAGACGATCAACTCGACCCGGTACCTGCTCGCTGATCCCGTCCAGTCACCGTTCGCTCTCGAACGCGACTCGCACGACCGGATGCTTCACGTCGTGAACTTCCTCGTGACCCGTGAGGTCTCCTGACCCTTACGGGGACGACGTTGAGGCGAAGTGGCCCGCTGAGCTGCGCTGCTCGGACTGCGGGAAGTTGTTGGCGGAGTTGATTACGCCGCCGTTCCGGATCATGTGTCCGAGGTGCCGGAAGGTGAACCTGTCCGAGTAGGCGCCCTGCCTCTGGCGGGGGCTTCGTCGTTCCCGTACACTCGCCGATAGTGCGCTCAGTCGCCTCGTGCCCCGGTGGCCTCCCTGACGGGGGACACCCATGCTCAGGGAGACCAGATGCCGCTCTACACCGTCACCGGAGGCCCTAGCGGCGACGCCGGTATCGACATCGGCGACAAGCGCTACGAACCCGGCGACCAGGTCGAAGCCACCGCCAAGTCGGTCAAGTGGCTCGTCGACGACGGCTACCTCGCCCCGGCAGGCAAGACCGCAGCCGCCCCGGCTCAGGAGGAGTAGCAGATGCCCACGTTCGTCCACGGCAAGTCGTCGAAGGTGTACCTCGACGAGTTCGAGATGTCGGGCTACCTCAACTCGACCGACGTCAGCTATGACCAGGACACCGCCGAGACCACCGTCTACGGCGCTACGTCCCGGGCCTACATCCCCTCGCAGGCTTCCGGCACCCTGTCGTTCGGCGGGCTGTATGACGCCGTCACCGGCGCAGGCTCATCCGACAAGGAGTTCGAGGCGATCCTCGGATCGACCACGACTCCGCTCCTCACCGTCGCTATCGACAGCGGCACCATCGGCAACCGGGCCATCATCGCCCGAGCCAACGAGACGAGCTACACGATCAGCTCACCCGTCGCCGACGTCAACTCAGTCACCGCCGACTTCCAATGCGCAGCCGACCCGGCGAACAACGTCGACTTCGGCCTGACGTCCGGCGTCCAACTCACCACCGGGGCGTCGATAGCGCACAGCGCGCTCGGCAACCTGTCGTCCGTCGACAACGCAGCGTCGAGTGCTAGCGGCGGCGCTGGTCTGCTCCACGTCCCGACCAACACGGTCAACGGGAACACGACCATCAAGATCCAGCACTCCGCCGATAACGCATCGTTCGCTGACCTCATCAGCTTCACCGCCGTCGGCTCAAGCGCCAAGACCTCACAACTGTCCGCCGTGACGGGCACCGTCAACCGTTACCTGCGCGTCACGGCGTCCACCGCAGGCTCATCCGGGAGCATCACCTTCATGGTGAGCTTCGCAAGGTTCTAGGAGGAACCGACCATGCCAACATTCAGCACCGGTAAAGCGGCGTTCTTCTCGATCGACGATACGGGCGGATCAGTCCGGGACATCTCGAACGTCCTGAACAGCATCGACTTCCCTGAGACGACCGACACCGCAGAGGTGACGGCGTTCGGGGCGTCGTCCCGCAGCTACATCGTCTCGCTGGAGGACGCCACCATCTCGATCTCCGGGATGTACGACTCCACGGTCGACGGCTACCTCAAGGGCGGCACCGAACCGACCAGCCGGTCGTTCGTCTACAAGCCCGGCGTCAGCTCCGGCGACGCCATCTATGCGGGCGAGTGCATCCTCACCAGCTACTCGCTCTCGTCCCCCGTCGGCGACGTCAACACGTTCTCCGCCGACTTCCAGGTCACCGGCACCGTCACCCGCACCACGACCTGATCGTGACGTCCACCCGGCACGCAACCTCCCCGGATAGCGTGCCGGGTGGATTACCCACGACAGGAGAACACCATGACCGACCTTCGATCCGCCATCCTTTCCGCCGCCGACACCCCGACCGACACCGTGGAGGTACCGGAGTGGGGAGTGACCGTCGGGATCAAGTCCATGTCGGCGAAGTCACGGGCAGCCGTGATGGAGCTGGCGCAGCAAGGCGACGGGATCGACGCCAACAAGGTCCTCGGCATGTGGGCGCGCACCCTTCAGGGATGCATCGTCGACCCCGAGACCGGCGACCCGATCTTCGAGCAGGACGACATGGAGGCGCTCATGGACAAGTCCGCCACCGTCATCGAGCGGTTGTGGACGATGTGCTTCGAGAAGTCGGGAATGACGGAGGAGCGAGCAAACGAAGCGGGAAAAGACTCCTAGGCTTCGGGGCCGGTAACCCCGAACGCCGGTTCTACTTCCGCCTCGCACGCGACCTCGGCATGACCGTCGGCGAGCTACTCGCCCGCATGTCATCCGACGAACTCACCGAGTGGATCGCCCTCTACCGGATCGAACACTCCGAACGAGAACAAGCCGCCCAACGAGCGAAGGCTAGGAAGTAATGAGCGCAACGACCGTCGCTCGGATCAACACACTCGTCACCGCCAACACGACACAGTTCACGGCGGCGATGGCGAAGGCTCAGACAAGGGCGGGCAAGTTCGCCGCCGCTGCCGGGGCCGCGGCGAAGGCAGCGTCGGGTCCGCTCACGATGGGCCTCCTGGCGGTCGGGGGTGCAGCCGTCAAGGCAGCCACGGACTTCGACGACTCGATGACGAAGATCGAGTCGCTGGTCGGTATCGCCGGGGCCGAAGTCGACGCCATGAAGGAGTCGGTCCGGGACCTCTCGGGCCGCACGGCGCAAGCCCCCGCCCAACTGGCCGACGCCATGTTCTTCATTCAGTCCGCAGGTCTCCGAGGTGCGACAGCGATGGAGACGCTCGAAGCGTCAGCGAGAGCCGCAGCGGTCGGCCTGGGCGACGTCACCGAGATCGCCGACCTCGCCACCTCCGCCCTCAACGCATACGGCGCGGAGAACCTCTCAGCGGTCGACGCCACCGACGTCCTCACGGCCGCTGTCCGGGAAGGCAAACTCGAAGCGTCTGAGCTGGCCGGGTCAATGGGCCGGGTCCTCCCGATCGCTTCGGCGATGGGTGTGCGGTTCGACGAGGTCGGCGCAGCGTTCGCCGCCCTGTCCCGTACCGGCACCAACGCCGCTGAGGCGGCGACGCAGGTGCGGGGCATCCTCTCGTCCCTCCTGCGGCCCACGAAGCAGGCCGAGGAAGCCCTTACCGGTATGGGTCTCTCGTCCGAGGGGCTACGGCGACAGATTCAGGACGAGGGCCTTCTGGCGACGCTTCAGACGCTTGCTGAGGAGTTTGACGGGAACGCCGCCGCATCGGCGTCGGTGTTCGGAAACATTCGAGCGCTGTCCGGCGTGATGGACCTCATGGGCGAGAACGTCGCCACGACCGAGGCGATCTTCGCAAGCATGACCGACACGACCGGCACGCTCGACGACGCGTTCGCTGTCGTGTCTGACACGGCCGGGTTCAAGTTCCGTCAGGCACTCGCCGACATCCAGGAAGCCCTCGTCGGGATTGGAGAGCGTGCGCTGCCAATAGTGCTCACGATGCTCGAAGGCGCGCGCGAAATGGCTGGTGCGTTCGCAGCCTTGCCGAGGCCCGTCAAACTCGCAGCAGCCGCCGTCGCTGCGTTCGTTGTGGCATCCGGCCCGATCGGTCGAATTGCCATCGCCGTCGGTGGTCTCCTCACGCTGTTCGCTAAAGCTGGCGAAGAAGCCAAGCGCACCGCCGAGCTACAGGCCACCCTCACCGACGAGTTCGTAAAGGCAGGCGACCCGACGATCCACCTCGCCGACCGCATCCGAGACCTTGCCGGAGCGATTGAGAGTGTCGGCGAAGAAGCTGGCCAGACCGCCCCGCAGATCGACGGCATCATCGGCGAGGCGACGGTCTTCTCCAGGCTCCTCGAACGCGACATGCTCCCGGTGCTCAACGCTCTCGGGATGGACCTAGAGCGCTTCACCGAGATCCTCCAAGACGGGGCAGATGAGTTCGACGCTACGGGCGGCATGGCAGACCAGCTCACGAAGATGCTGTTCGCTCAGCGTGACGTGTACCCCGACCTCTATCGAGAGACGGAGGACGTCGTGCAGATCGCCCGTGAACTGGCGGAGGCGTTTGACAGTGTTACGGCAGAGGCGGAAGCGAACAACCAGGCAGTCATCAACAGCGGCGAAGCGTTCCAGGCGCTAGAAGCCGCTGGCCTCGATGCTCAACAGATGCTCGGCGACTTCGAGGAGCAGGGCCTGAGCGCCACCGACCAGCTTCTCCTCATCGAGGAAGCGATCGACCTCGCTACCCAGCGGGCCGGTGCGTTTGAGTCAGGCTTCCACGAAATGCGGAGTGCGATGATGCAGGCCGAGGGGCCGATCGAAGACGTCGCCGACGCGTTTGAGGACGCAGCAGAGGAGACCAAGTCGTTCGAGGACGCGTTCCGTGACCTTGTTGCAACGATCACGGGGCCGGGTGACGCGCTGAACGACGCGCAACTGCTTATCGAAGACGTGAACGACGTGATCGCCGAACTGGCAGACAGGACGTTGCCGGAAGCACGCGACGAGTTCAGTACGTTCGCGCAGGACGCAGCCGCCAACCTCGGCGCGCTTGTCGATCAAGGCATGGAACTCGGCGGCCCCGAGCTGCTGTTCCATGTCAACGTCTTTCTTGACAAACTCGGTGAGATCAACGAAGCCGCAAAACGACCAGTCTCCGAGTTCCTCGATGTGCTGCACCTTTTTGAGCAGATCGCTGGGGTCCGTATCGACGTGCCGGTGCGGCTGAACATGATCGCTTCGCAGATGGGGCTTGGCGACGCCGACACACCGTTCACGGGAGCGGATCTCGCGAGCCAGATCGGTCAGATCGACTTCGGTGCGTTCGCTGGTGCCACAGGCGGGATCGTGACACGCCCCACCCGGGCGCTCATCGGCGAAGCCGGACCCGAAGCTGTCGTTCCGTTGTCGAGCGCTCCAGGCGCGTCACCACTCCCCGCAGGGGGCCTCGGAGGCGGCACCGTGAACGTCACCGTCAACATGCCCCCCGGGGCGAACGGGAACGACGTCGTCAGGGCGCTCCAGCAGTACGCACGGGCACACGGCGGCAAGGTCCCGATCGTCACCGGGCAGCTCTGATGCCTCAGTGGGCGTGGGCGCTGACCCTTCAGCCGACCGACAAGGACGGCGGCTCGAACCCGGCAGCCGTTCCAGTCAGCGACGTCCTCGGCGCATCGTGTAGCTACGGCAAGCAAGGCGACGCCCTGAACTACGGCGGCGGCTCGATGACGTTGGCGCTCAACAACTCGTCGAGCAAGTACACACCCCAGGGAGGGTCGACATACACAAACGCCGAGTTCCTGGGAAAGGTCTGTCGCCTAACGGCTAACGTGACCGACTCGCCGTCTGGGGCACCGGCATCGCAGCTCAACCTCCCCGGCACCACCGGCAGCCACGCAACCGGAAGGGCCTACGCTCGGCAACTGACGCTCCCAGGCAGCACGGGCGACTTCGCTCAGGCCACGTTCGCAAGCGCCAACGTGACCGGCGACGTCGACATCCGTGCCCAGATCCTCACCGACTGGTCCTCGCCCGCATCGTTCGGCGGCATCATCAGCAAACGTGGCACCGGAGACACGGGCGAGTGGCTCTTCCAGTTTGACGGCAGCGGAAACATTAGGCTCACCCGCTTCAGCGACGGAGCTGCTCTCGACTGGACATCCACCGCTGCCCCGAACACCGTCTTCTCAGCGCACGAAGTCGGGTGGGTCCGAGTGACTCACGACGTCGACAACGGCAGCAGCGAGAACGTTGCGACGTTCTTCACCTCCACCGACGGTGTCACCTACACGCAACTCGGCAGCGCCGTCACCCGCTCAGGGACGTACACAGCGACGACCACCAGCAACCCGGTCACGGTGGGCGCAGCCCGCAGCAACGGCAACGCAGCATTCAGCGGCGAAGTGCACGCCGCACAGGTCCACGACGGCATCGACGGAACCCAGGTCGTAGCGTTCGACCCGACTCTCGGACTGGTCGGGGCGTCATCGTTCACCGAGTCCACCGGCGAGACATGGAGCATCAACGGCAACGCTGCCCTCTCTCACGTGACGGGCGATCTGGAGGTCGTGGCCCGTGTCAAGGCGACCGACTTCACGACCGGCGTCATCCAGACCATCGTCTCCACCGGGTCGACAGCGTTCGAGTTCAACATCGGCACGACCGGGAAGCTGATGCTCCGGGTCAACAACGTCAACAAAAGTTCAAGCGAAACACCGCCGCTCGACGACGGCGAGATCTACTGGCTGCGGGTGCGGCGTGTGCGCTCAACCGGTGCGATCGAGTTCTTCTACGCTGAGGACCACCCGACGGAACCGACCGAGTGGACCTCGACCGGGACTGCCTCAAGCACCGCTGGCAGCATCACAAGCTCCACCTTCGCAACCCGAGTCGGACTCCGGGCGAATGACTTTAGTGACACGGAAGCCAATCCATTCGGCGGGTCGATCCACGCCGTCGTCATTCGAGACGGCATCAGCGGGACCGACGCTGTCAACTTCGACCCGGCGCAGGGAGCAGTCGGCGGCACGTCGTTCGTCGCAGCAACCCGAGAGACGTGGAACCTGACCGGTAGCGCGTCGCTGTCAAGCCCTGCCCCGGCATGGACACACGGCGCGCCCGCCGTCTTCTCCGGCGTCGTCACCGACGTCAACTGGTCATTCGACAACCGCTTCGAGTCGATCATGACCGTCACGGTGTCTGACATCCTCACCATGCTCGGCACCTTGTCGTTCGCTGAGACCGGA
>CAXAVQ010000126.1:0-7360 GCA_963971985.1 uncultured bacterium | reverse complement strand
ATCAACGAGGCCCCCGACGAAGTGAAGGAAGTATTCGAGGAAGCAGCGGCCGACCAGATGCTAGATGGCACTCTGGACTCATACACCCCGAGTACGTCGTTGATCGACAACGGGGACAGACGGACAGTGATCGCGGTGACGGCTGCGTCGACCGCTGCGCTCGCCATGCCCCGAACGACACCGCCACCCGCCCCGACCGCTGGACCCTCCGGACCCTCCGGACCGTCTGGCCCGACCCGTAGAAGGAACCGCCGATGAAATACATCCGGGAGATCTTCATCCTGTCCTGGACCCTCGCCGGGTCCGCCTACATCCTCATAACGCTCCCGTTCGGATCGCAGGTGTTCAAGATGGCCGCCGCTGTGACTGTGGCGGCGTTCACCATGCACATGATCGGGCTGGCCCTAGATCGAGAAGACGAGGACGACTAGCCTGGCGACCATGTTCCGATCAGCAAACTTCTGGATCGACGCCTTGGAGCGCAGCCTCTCGACCGGTGCGGCGACTGTCGTCGCTCTCGTGTCGGCGAACGGCGTCGACGTCATGGACGCCAACTTCGTCGAGATGCTCGCCGCTGGTGGCATGGCCGCCGTCGTCAGCTTCCTCAAGGTGATGGCTGCGTTCGTTGGACCGATCGGCAACGCCGACGGCTCCCTCGTGAAGCTCCCGCCCATCGGGACCGACGACGACCTCCTCGACTGATGTCGCTCGAAGCCAACCTGCGAGGCGTTCACCCGATCCTCGCGCACCGCATCCGGCTCCTACTGCGGGAGCCGAAGCTGAGCAAGTATGGGACCTATCCGGCAGTCCGGGACCGTGCCAAGCAAGAACGGCTGTATGCCGCTTACAAGGCAGGCCGGGGCAACCTCGCCGCCAACCCGAACCGGACCCTGCGGACCGGTTCCGGGTTCCCGTATGACTGGACCCCGAAGGGTTCGTGGCACATGGTCCAGGGCGACGGCTACGGCCATGCGGTGGACCTGAAGCGGCCGTGGAACCGGAGCCGGGCGCAGGCCCGCGCCGAGGTCCACCCGTTCCTCGCTCGATATGGATTAGCGGCCACCGTCCGATCAGAGTGGTGGCACGTACAAAGCCTGACCTCGCAGGGTTGGGTCGACGGGCCGATGCCCGACGGCACCGACCCGCTGCCCACACCCGAACCGCAGAACCTCCTCGCCGAGATCGCGAAGTTCATCGCAGCGTGCCGCAAGGAGATCGTGAAGCAGGGCCAGTCCGGCGTCGTCGTCAAGTTCCTCCAGTCGCAGCTCGCTAACAAGGGCGAGACCATCACCGCCGACGGGTCGTTCGGACCGAAGACCGCAGCGATCGTCCGATCGTTCCAGTCGGCCAACGGTCTCACCGCTGACGGCATCGTCGGCCCGGCGACGTGGTCGGCGCTCCTCGACTAGGCCATCCACCAGCGACGACCGCTGGATGGGTTAGACTCAGGGCATCGCATCCGCCATGCGAGATCCCTTTGTGATGGCGCCCCGGCTCGACCCTGACACAAGCGAGCCGGGGCGCTTGCGCTTTTCGTGAAGTAGTCTCGCGTCGTGGTAGCCGTCCCCGCCTACATCGCAGCGAACGCCCGCCGAGGGTTGGATCTGCTGGAGTTCGCTGGGGATGGTCTGCGTCCGCAGACGATCCGAGAGGCTCGGGCGCTTGCAGGCGGTAACGCATCCGAGGACAAGGTGACCCGCATGGCCGCCTGGTTCGCCCGGCACATGACGGACCTCGACAGTCCACGGGCCGACGCCTACCTCGCTGGAGAGTCTGACCGCCCCAGCTCCGGCCAGGTGGCCTTCCTCCTATGGGGGGGCGACCTCGGTGCGAACCGGGCACGTGCGATGGAGTGGGCCGAACGCACCCGAGACCGGATCGCCAAGGTCGCCGGGTCCGCCGCCCGAGTTGGCTCCGCCTACCTTTACGCCGTACCGAAGCCACCCGGCCCCACCGAGTTCGGAACCGGCGTCGCCGTCCAGGTGTTCCGCACCGGCACGATCGAACGAGCAGGCGACACCCGAGAAGCGTCCACCGACGACCCCGCCGTCCTGCTCCAGGTCTACTCAGTCGACGAAGACCGCCGCCTCACCCGCACCGACCGGCAAGTCCTCCGGTCGGCCTCGGAACTCCGAGCAGCGGGAGACATCTCAGACCGGCTCACGAAGCAGGTGTCGGGGCGGGTTCGTCAGACGTTGGAGAACAAGGTCGCCGAGCACAACGAGTCCCACGGCGGGACGGCATCGAAGCGAGTCAACCTCCGGATGCTGACCGCCGTGTTCGAGCGAGGGATCGGCGCATACCGAAACAACCCCGGATCTGTTCGGCCCAACGTGGCCTCGGCCGAGCAATGGGCCTACGCCCGCGTCAACGCGTTCCTGCGCGCTGTCCGATCCGGCAGGTTCCCCCGCTCAGCGTTCGACACCGACCTACTACCCGAAGGGCATCCGCTCTCGACGAGGAAAACGAAGATGCAACACGACGACATGGACCAGATGCCGACGTTCTCGCCGGAGATCGAGGAACGGATGGCCGAGCACTCGGCGCACCACACCGACGCCCACATGCGTCGGATGCGGGAGCTGATGGCGGGCGGCATGTCGTTCGATCAGGCACACGCTCAGACGATGGAAGAAGAAGCTGAGCCGCAGGAGGACCGCACCTACCCGGACGGCGAACCGATCCCGGCAGCCCTGCCGCCATCGTACAAACAGGCCGAGACACGGAAGCGGTGCGAGAACTGCAAGTACTACCGGATCGGGGCGTGCATGAAGTGGGGCGCAGCGGTCCGAGCGAACTACGTCTGCAAGGCATGGAAGCCGATGCTTCGCACCGTGGAGGTCGACGTTGAGTCCTACTACCACGACGACGACGACGAGATGAAAGCCCATCACGACGACGACGAGATGAAGGGCTACGGCTACATGGACGAGGACAAGGCGTACCGGTTCCAGAAGGAGATCGTCGAGGAGGACGGCAAGTTCTGCGTTTACTCGCAGGGCCGAGGCCGGAAGTTCGGATGTTACGAGCCCCGGGCCGCAGCTCAGGAACGCCTCGACCAGATCGAGTCGTTCTCCTACTCCCTCGAAAGCATGACGAGCGCCGAACTCATCGCTGCTCACCAGCTCACCGAGAAGTCGGTCGACTCTGACATGGTGGCGCTCGCCCGTCAGATCATCGAGGACCACCTCGAAGACCTCGGGTTCGCTCCGCCGTACACGCTCGGCGACACGACCACGAAGCTCGCAGCGCTGCACCAGGTCGTCCCGTTCGCTAAAGCAGAGGAACGCTACACGCTCGGCCCGGTGTACGTCCCGGGCAGGGTCGACGGGCACGGCGAGTTCATCACCTCGGCCACGTTGCAGAAAGCGATCTGGCAATGGGTCCGAGACGGCGACCGAACCATCTACCTCCAGCACTCCGAGAAAGCAGCGGGCGAGATGGTCGAGATACTGACGTGGCCCATGCCGATACAGACGTCGCTCCAGCTACCCGGCGAAGAAGTCCAGAAGGTCGAGTTCCCTGCCGAGACCCCGTTCATGGGCGTCGTGTGGGAGTCGTGGGCGTGGGACCTCGTCAAGGCCGGGCAGCTCCGGGGCTACTCGATCGGCGGCAAGGCACGCCGGGTCGAGGCAGACCTGTCCATCACACCGGCCGGAAGCTAGGATTCGATCGTGGCGCAGAACAAAACGAGCGGGCGCGCTGCGGGCGCGAAGAAGGCAGCACCGAAGACGGTCAAGAAGGAGCACTTCACCTCGACCGACTTCGCTGAGGTCGGTTCGGCTGGTCTGTCCGTAAACGCCGGGCAGATCACCGAGGACTTCCTGCGTCAGCTCCAGGGTCGCAGCGGTTCGGCGATCTACCGGGAGATGGCCGAGAACCACCCGGTCATCGGCGCGACGCTCGCCTCGATCGAGATGCTTTTCCGGTCCGTTGACTGGACGGTGCAGCCCGCCGACTCAGACGATCAGCGCGCCATCGACGAGGCCGAGTTCGTGGCGTCCTGCCTGAACGACATGAGCACCTCCTGGGAAGACTTCGTCTCGTCGGTGCTCGGGTTCCTCGTCTACGGGTACTCGCTGCATGAGATCGTTTACAAGCGGCGCAACGGCCGTACCGACGACGGCTCCTCGTCCATGTTCGACGACGGCCGGATCGGTTGGCGGAAGCTGCCCGTGAGGGCGCAGGACACCATCTATGAATGGCGGCTCGACTCGCACGGCGGGATCGAGGGAGCGATCCAGCAGGACCCGTCTAGTGGCACGAACGTCTTCCTACCGATAGAGAAGACGCTGCTGTTCCGGACGACGACCCGGATGAACAACCCGCAAGGCCGCAGCATCCTCCGTTCGGCGTATGTGTCCTGGTACTACCAGAAGCGCATCACCGAGATCGAAGCCATCGGCATCGAACGAGACCTCGCCGGTATGCCCGTCGCCCTGGTCCCGCCGCAGCTCCTGTCGAACTCGGCGACCACGGCCGAGACTCAAGCCCTCGACGCGATCAAGGAGATCGTTCGCAACATCCGCCGGGACGAGCAGGAGGGCCTCGTGTTCCCGCTCGCCTACGATCCGGAGACCGGGACCCTCGCCTATGACATCAAGCTCATGTCGACGGGCGGGCGGCGACAGTTCGACACCAACCAGATCATCGGGCGCTACGACACCCGGATCGCGATGACGATGCTGTCCGACTTCCTCCTGGTCGGTCACGACCGGGTCGGCGCGCAAGCGCTCAGCGTCTCGAAGATCGAGCTCTTCCAAGACTCGATCTCGGCCTACCTCGCCTCGATCGCTGACGTTCTCAACTCTTACGCCCTGCCTCGGCTCATGCGCATAAACGGCATCGACCCCGCCCTCTGCCCGAAGATCGCATACACCGCTCCCCGGGCACCCGACCTCGACACGATCTCCAACTACGTCAGCCGCCTCGCCACGGCCGGTGCTCTCATGCCAGACGAGAACCTCGACGACTACCTGCGGGAGATCGGCGGACTGCCGACCGAGGAGGAAGCGACGGTCAACTGATGCCTCCCGTCCGGGTCGAGCTGGTCGAGAAGCAACGGCTCGACAACCACCGGCCAGAGTTCCGCCCGACCGACTCGGCGAAGCTCTACGGCTCAGAACGCACCCTCGCCACCGCCGTAAACCGGATCGCCGACGCCATCCCGACGTCACTGGTCGTCGACTACATCTACGGCAGAGTCGCAGCCCGCAACCTCACGCGCCGGATCGTCGACCTCGTCCAGGACGACCCGACTATGATCGAGAAGCCCGTGTTCGCCGGGTTCCAGGTCGGCGAGGTGGACGAGGCTGCGCAGGAACGGAAAGACCTGAACCGTCGGCTCCGAGAACTCGGCGCGAACGTCCGGCTCCGATCCACCAGCGAACTCCGCAAGGCACTCGACGAGGTGGTATGGGAACCGCCCTACCTCGGATCTTTCGACGTCACCGATCCGAACGCACCGGGACGCATCCACGCCCGCATCCAGTCGCAGCGCATCCTCACCGATCTGTCCCGGTCGACCGTCGACTCGGTCGACACCATCGTCCAGAACTCGTTTCGAGTGACGCAGACGTTCACCACCGGCCGCACCGTCGCCGGTCTCACCCCAACCCAGACCGCAGCGTCGATCTTCACGGCCCTGGACGAGATCGGCCCGACCCCGACCGGTGCCGACCTGGCCGCCCGCACCGCCGTCCACACCCGGGGACTGTTCCCCCGGTATGCGCTCGCCGTTGAACGGTCCGGGAACGCTGCCGGGTACCGAGCCGCCCGCAATGGGGCCAGCGCCGCCCAAGTCCTCGAAGTCGCCGACCGGCAGATGCGTCGACACGGTGAGAAGCTCCGCCGGTCACGCGCCCGCATGATCGCCCGCACCGAGATCGCCGTCGCTCAGAACGCAGGCATCCTCGCCCAACAGCAGGCACTCATCGACCAGGGCGTCGCCGCTCCGAACTCTCAGCGGGAATGGATCACCGGACCGTTCGACGTCTGCCCGATCTGCACGCCGCTCGGCGGGACCCGGATCGGGCAGGCTGACTTCTTCTCATGGCAGGGAGGGGCGGGGGTCCCACCCGCCCATCCGAACTGCCGGTGCAAGACCCGCCTCGTCCCGACGATCGACTCGCCCCCGCAGCGCATCGGCGAAGGCACGGTCCTCGACCCGTACCGGTACGAGTTCCCTGACGGCTGGGTCGCCCCAGTCAACCCGATCCGGCCAGTCGCCTAACGCGTCGACGCGCAGACCGATACGACTGCAAGATAGAGCAAGAGTGTCGCGATGACGCCGAGGGCGTGCCAGTACGTCACGCCTCTGGCTGGCCTTGCCGGGTGCGGTCAATGATCTGGCGCAACACTTCGGATCGGGACTGACCGTCCTCCCGGAGCGCGTCGAGAAACTCCAGATCCTGAGTGTGCACGGCGAACGATGTCTTCACCACGGTTCGTTCGGGATGGATGCGAGGGCGTGCCATATCTGTTACTCCCACGTCACGACTTGGTCGGCGTGAAGTTCTCGACGAGCTTCTCGACGGCGACTCTCACGGCAGCCGACCGGGTCATGTGGTGAGCCTCGGCGTAGCTGTTGATCTTCTCGATCAGCTCGACGTCCATCTGGGCGTTCACGAAGCCTTTCGCGCTGGTCATATCGTCATTCCTATCTGTTGGGGTTCTCGGTTGGGAACGTCCCACGCTAGAGCGAGACGGCCCGAGGGGTTCGGGAGTTGGATCTGATCGCCGTGCCGGACAGCCGGGACGATCCGGTGGTGCTCCTCTCGGAGGGTGCGGACCCACCGGCGAGCCGTCTCGGTCCGGGTGGTCAGGTCGGCGTCGACCATCGCCTGAGCGATCTGGTCGTCGGTCGCTGGTCCGTGGTCGGTGAGCCAGTCGAGGACGGCTCGGTGGTGGTCGGTGAGGTTGTGGCTGAGTGCAACGGCGGCGAGCTTCGAGGTCGCCGGGTCGGTGGTGCGAGCGTGCCGGATCGGTTCGGTGAAGTCGATCGGGGACGGCTCGAAGGTGGGGCACCAGCGCAGGCAGTCCCCGGGCTTGTCGGCCCCACACTCAAAACAGAACCCCGCCATCAGCCGATGCCCACGCTGCAGTTGTGGATGTAGTTAAGGGTCTTCTCGATGCCGACATAGTCGTCGGTGCCGAAGTAGACGCGCTCGCCTCGGACGATTGAGAAGGTCCACCGTCCGTGGACGATGCTTCGGCGTCCGGTAGCGATGACATCCTCGGACCGGACGCCATTGACGATGCGCCGGAACTCAATCGTGAAGTCGTTTGTCCAGGTGTATTCAATCTCGCTCATTGCGATCTCCTTGTGGTGGGCGGTTGTTGCCGTGCCTTCATTATGCGC
>CAXAVQ010000125.1:0-7375 GCA_963971985.1 uncultured bacterium | reverse complement strand
CTCTTCCGAATAAGCCCTAGCCCCCCGGCAGGTCCGGTTCGCCCCCCGCGAACCCCGGCCCGGGCAGAGCAGAATCGTCTTCCCTCGGATCAAACTCGCGCTCGGCACGGTCCGCCGTCTCGCTCCCGCGCTTCTCGTTCACGAGCACCAGGATCGCCGCCCCGACGATGAAGAACAGCGCCAGCGCCAGCAGCGACGGCACCGAACCCAGCGTCGAACGCACCGCCCCGAAGATCAGCACGCCGATCGCACCCGCCAGCTTGTAGGTCAACCCCCACAGGTTGAAGAACTCGCCCGTGCGGTGCGCCGGCGTGAAGAACCCGACCGTGGCCCGCGTGCTCGCGCCGATCCCGCCCAGCGATGCCCCGATCATCCCCGTCACGATCCACAGCGGCCACACCGGGAAGTCCGGCTTCGTCGCCCGCCCCCACGCCAGCCCCGCCAGCGACAGCGCCACCACCGTCCACATCCCAAGCCAGAACCACACCGTCCGCCGGTGACCCAGCCGGTCCTGGAAGCACGCCGTCGCGATCGCCCCGCCCCCCGCGCACAGCGTGCTTACCAGCATGAAGATCACCAGTTTGGTGTCGTTGAAGCCGAAGTCGTCTTTCGCGATCACACCCGCGAAGAAGATGATCGCCTGCACGCCGAACCCGTAGACAAAGAACGCGCTCAGGAACGCCGTCAGATCGCGGAACGCCAGCGCGTGCGTCACCGTCGTCTTGAGCTGCGCGAAGGTGATCGACAGCACCGACCGGTCTACCGGCATCGGGCGCGCGACCGCCCGCTCCTTCAGCAGCAGCACCGTCGGCAGCGCCATCACGGCGAACCACAGCCCCGCGAACACGAACAGCGGGCGCCAGTGGTCCGCGCCACCCGACGGGATCACGAACTTCATCAGGAGCGCCGTGATGATCAGCAGCAGCAGGGCGCCCACGTACCCCATCGTCCACCCCGTCGCCGACACCCGCCCCATGTTCTGGCGCTTGGCCACCTCCGGCAGGAACGACGCCAGAAAATTCTCGCCGACGTTGTACGCGATGTTCGCCGGGATATAGATCGCCATCGCGATCGCCAGTGCCCACCCCGTGCTCGCGCCCGACGGCACCAGCGCCAGCCCGCACGTCAGCGCGACACACGCCACGCCGAACCACACCAGGAACTCCTTCTTCCACGCCTTGTAGTCCGCCAGCACCCCCAGCACCGGCCCGACCAGCACCACCGCAAACAGCGAGATCGCCACCGTCAGCGACCAGAGGAAGTCGTCGGTCTCCTCGTTGTTGACCACAACCTCTTTGAAGAAGATCGCGAACAGCAGCGTGTTGATCAGCAGCGTGAACGACTGGTTCGCCAGGTCGAACATGCCCCACGCCCAGACGCGCACCGGGTCGTCCAGCCCTCGGAACGGATTGAGCTTCGCCAGTTTCACGCCGCTCAAGGTACCCGCAACCACGCCCCGGCGGAGTAGAGTGTGCGCGCTGCTACCCTCCGGAGGAGCCCGCTACCCATGACCCTCCGTCAGATCGCCCTCATCGTCGGCCCGTTCCTCGCCGGCCTCGTCTACCTGCTCTGCCGCACCATGGCCGGCATGGACCACGCCCCGGCCGCCGCCGCCGCCGTCACCGTCCTCTGCGCCGCCTGGTGGTGCACCGAGGCCCTGCCCATCCCCGCCACCGCCCTCGTCCCCTTCGCCCTCTTCCCGTTTCTCGATGTCCTCGACCACTCCCAGCTCGCCCGCGCCTACGGCGACCCGTTCATCCTGCTCTTCCTCGGCGGCTTCATGCTCTCCAAGGCCGCCGAGAAGTCCGACACCCACCTCCGCGTCGCCCGGGGCATGCTCCGACTCGTCGGCACCTCCTCCAGCCCGCGCATCGTCATCGGCTTCATGCTCGCCACCGCCTTCTGCAGCATGTGGATCTCAAACACCGCGACCGCCCTGATCATGCTCCCCGCCGCGATCGCCGTCATCAAGAACAAGCCCGACGCAAAGAAGTTCACCGTCGCGCTGCTCCTCGGCATCGCCTACGGCGCCTCCATCGGCGGCGTCACCACCCTCATCGGAACCCCGCCCAACGGCGTCTTCGCCTCGATCTACAAAGAAAGCGTGGACGTCGAGGTCACCTTCTTCGACTGGTTCAAAGTCGGCATCCCGGTCTTTGTCATCATGTTCGCCATCGCCGCCTTCTACCTCACGCGTGGCCTCGAGCCCTACGGCGACTTCGAGATGAAGAAGCGCACCCCCTGGACCCCCGCCCAGAAACGCGTCCTCGCTGTTATCTCCCTCGTCGCCATCGGCTGGATCACGCGCACCGCCCCGTACGGCGGCTGGTCGTCACCGACGCAACCGTCGCCCTCCTCGGCGTCGTCGCCATGTTCCTCATCCCCTCCGGCGAACGCACCGACAAAGGCGAACGCAAGCGACTCCTCGACTGGGACACCGCCGTCGACATCCCATGGGGCATCCTCATCCTCTTCGGCGGCGGCCTCGCCATCGCCGCATCGTTCAAGCAGACCGGTCTCGATCAGTCCATCGGCACCTCGCTCAAAGCCATCACTGATCTCCCGCCCATCCTCGTCGTGCTCGTGCTCTGCCTCAGCGTGACCTTTCTCACCGAGGTCACCTCCAACACCGCCACCGCCACCCTGCTCATGCCCATCCTCGCGGCCATGGCCATCGCCGCCGGCCTCGACCCCGCGACCTACATGATCCCCGCCGCCCTGTCGTGCAGCTTCGCCTTCATGCTCCCCGTCGCCACCCCGCCCAACGCCATCGTCTTCGGCTCCGAGCGCCTGGAGATCAAGGACATGGTCCGCAAGGGCTTCTGGCTCAACATCATCGGCGCCTTCGTCATCACCGCCGTCTGCACGGTCGTGGTCGACCGCAAAACCGGAATCGACGGCGACCGCCCCGAAGTCTCCGTCGAAGCGGTGGAGTCTGAGGAGAGTGCCGACGATCCGGAGTGACCGACGGCGGGTGCCGTCTGAAGTGTGTCCAAAGAGTGCCGGGGTCAAGCCCGACAAAGTCGGGCGCAGGCCACGCGGACAACAGAATCACCGTTCAAAGAACCGGTATCCATCCTCCCTCTCCCCTTGCGGGAGAGGGCCGGGGTGAGGGGTTCGCACCACCGGTGCGACGGCCAGAACCAGTTCAGCACTGGCCTTCAAGCATCCGCGCGACCGCAGCGCTGCACGCCCCGTGCTCCGACGCGTGTTCCGCAATCACAACCAACCGTGCGTCGACTTCTTCCTCAGCACGCCAGATACTTCGATTCAACCCGATCCGAATCGAGCGCGACCTGTTGGCACAGTCGTACTGCGTGGCAAAGACTAGATCGCCGAATCGGGTCGGTTCAACTCTTTGGAACGGCAACCGCTCAGTCCACCCGCACAAGCGAAAGATACACCCGACCTTCTGCACGGTGAGCTCGGTTTTCGACCAGGGCCTGATCTGCTCGACGGGATTGTGCCCTTTCCAACGGGCTTCTAAATCGGCGATGCACGCAAGGAATGCCAAGCACGCGTCTTGCTCAGTCGAGCAGGTGATGAGAGGTTGCCTTGCTTCACCTTTCTCACCCCCGAACGTCACGGCCCATTGGTCTTGATGGAGTTCGAGCGCTGTGACAGGTTCGCCGTCCGCGGTTTCGGGTCGAACGCGGAAGCGAGCGAACCCCTCGTCGAGCCGAGTCAGAAACTTTGAGACCAATTCAGCCGTCAGCACGACCGGTTCCTCCGCGGCCTAGAGTAACCCCAACCACTCCCCCAAAAACCCATTCTCCAAATTCTTCGTGTCGTTCGTCATCCGACCGAACCCCATGTGCTCGCTCGGCGCGCCCGTCTCGTCCCAAGCGTGCAGCCGCGCCAGCTCCGGATCCACGCCCCGACTCGCGTACTCCTCGCGCACGGCCTCGATGAACGCCGCCATCGGCTCAAACGGCACCACTTCGTCCAGCCGACTGTGTACCGCCAGCAGCGGCACCGTCGGCATGTCCGACACATGGTTCACCGGGCTCATCGCTTCCACCCGCTCCGCGCTGACCTTGGGCCAGCGCATCGACGCGAAGTCCCCCGTCGTCGCCTCCAGGATTGCCGCCCTGAACCGGTTCTCCAGCCCCAGCGAGCACAGGCGCAGCAGCGTAACCATCCCGCCGGCCGACATCCCGCCGATCGCGACCCGCTCCAGATCGAACGCACCGTTGAACCGCGCCGACTCCAGGTCCTCCAGCACCAGATCGATCTCCCGCGCCGCCTGCTCGGCCAGCAGCAGCGTCGATCCCGGCGCCTGCAGTTCCGGATCGCCCGACCGCTCGCCGTGCCCCGGCAGGTCGATCGCGCAGGCCGCGATGCCCATCCGCTTCCAGCGCAGGTACCGCCCGGCATCCAGTTCCTTGTTCACCGTCCGCCCGTGGAACCACAGGCACACCGGCGCGGCCGTCGGCGATGCCCCCTCAGCGTCCCACCCGTCCTCCGGGTGCGTCAGCAGGGCCGGCACGCCCCCGTCGTCGTAGGGCGTGGTCTCGGTGATCAGGCGCGTCGTGACCGCGCTCTTGCGCAGCCCCGCCGGAAGCGTCACCGTCGCAGGAGCGGGGGGGATATGGGGATCATCATTGGACATGCCCGAGTTTTAGCGCTCGGCGACGCTCGGGTCCGGCACGAACGGGTTGTACCGGCGCTCTTCGCCGATCGTCGTCGGCTCGCCGTGACCCGGCATGCAGACCGTCTCGTCCGGGAAGCGGTACAGAACCCCGGTGATCGACTTCTTGAGCCGGTCGTAGTCCGAGGTCGGGAAGTCCGCCCGCCCGATGCTCCGATGGAACAGCACATCGCCCACGATCGCGGCGTTCAGCGCCGGGCAGTGCAGCGTCACCGACCCCGGCGAGTGCCCCGGCGTATGGTGCACGGTCCAGGTCGTCGTCCCCAGGTCCAGCGTCTGGCCATCCTTGAGCAGCACATCCGCCGGCTCGGTCGTGAACGGCTGCCCATGCCCCGCCGACAGGTTCGCCGCGGCGTCGCCCGTCCAGTGGGCCTCGTCCTCGTGGAGGTAGACCTTGGCGTCCGGGAAGGCCTTGCGGACCTCGTCGATGCCCGCCAGATGGTCCACGTGGGCGTGGGTCAGGATGATCTTGGTGATCTTCAGCCCCAGCTCGCGGGCCTTGTCGATCATCGGCTTCGGCCCCCACGAGCAGTCGATCACCCAGCCCTCGCTGGTATCCTCGTCGTACACGAGGTAGCAGTTCGTGGCGTAGTGGCCCAGCGCGAAGGCTTGGGCACGAATGGTGTTGGTCGGGGCGTCTTGGGACATAATCCTGCCAGTGTAGTTCACTATGTAAAGGAATATCGATGGCGCTGATCCGGAATATCGACGAAACACCCGCCTCGCCCGTACAGATGGACGGCGTGAAGGGCATCACCATGAGCATGATGGTCGGACGCGCCGATGGCGCGCCGCACTTCGCCCTGCGCAGCTTCATCGTCGAACCCGAAGGCCACTCGCCCCGCCACCACCACGACTACGAGCACGAGGTCTACATCATCAGCGGCACCGGCGAGGTCCTCCTCGAAGGCGAATACCGCCCCCTGAAGCAGGGCGACGTCGTCTACGTCCCCGCCGACGAGGAACACCAGTTCCGAGCCGGCAAAGACGGCATGCGCTTCCTCTGCCTCGTCCCCGTCGAACGAAACTGCGGCGGGGAAACGCCGGGGAGCTAACTCACCCAAGGGTGGCATGGTCTGAGCGAAGCGAAGGCCATGTGCCCGTATCTGGTTTTCCCAAGGAGCAAACCCATGAGTTTGAGTCACTACGCCGTGCTCGGTGCGATCCTGGCGGCCTCGTGCGCTGCCGTGGCAAGCAGGTTTCATTCGGATCAGGAATCGATATACACATTCACCTTCTACGAGAGCAACACGGTTTCAGATGTGCCAGCACACGCACGGAACACACACGGTCTGCCCGTGCCACCTCCAGTTTTTTCGGCCAGCTATTACGCAGGCGAAATCGTGTTCGAGAATAGCGACGGAGTTATTCGCGGGGATTCGATCTCGTTCGAGTTCAGGATCGATCTGAAAATCGCATCGAAGACCCCTGACCCCTTCCGTACGTTCCATCCGAGTTCATTCGACATCACTTATCAGTACGACACCGTCAGACAGGCGAGTGACATTTCCATCTTCGATTCGGCGTCCGGAGAAGTGGTTGCCTTCCCCTTCTCGGTTTCGATGCTGCACACCATCTTCCGTGCGATCTCGCACGATGAGTTGCAGCATCCGGATGTCGACTCCTTCGACCTTCCCGGCGACAGCACTCTCCATGTCCGCAGGCCGCGGCGAGAGGGCGATCGCTCGTCCGGCGGACCTGCCGACCTGCTCAGATGGACCGTCGGCAAGGGCGGTGAACTGAAGAGTCTGGTGTCATCTCATGAGTTCGGCACGGGTGAACGCACCGTGTTCAGAGAGATACATCTACGAACCACCCAGGAAGCAGCGGTTCGACACGAGTGATTCCCGCCCCGAAGGCATGCGCTTCCTCTGCCTCGTCCCCGTCGAACGAAACGGCGGCGGGGAGACGCCGGGGAGTTAACTCACCCAAGGGTGGCATGGTCTGAGCGAAGCGAAGGCCATGAACGCGCAGCATCTGAATCCTGTACTCACGAGGAGCGTGCATTGGGAGAGACGGAAAATCATCCGTACTTCTGTCCGTTATGTGGCATTAAGTCAATCGATACCAGACCGCCGCTGGGCTACGACATCTGTCACGTGTGCCACTGGGAAGACGACACGGATCCGCGCGATGGCGAGGACGGTCCAGCCGGCGCCAACGGGTATCCGATCGGAGCGGCCTATCGGATGTGGCTCGAGTTCGGTTCAAGCGCAGGGACGCGTTGGCTCACGTGAGAACCCACCCGCTCAGTTTTCACCCTTCGCCTCGACGGCCTTCTTCTCCGGCGCACCCCCATCGTCCTTCAGCAGCTTGATCATCAGCACCGCGATGCCGATCAGCAGGAACGCGTCGGCGACGTTCGAGACGTAGGGCCAGATCTCTTCGCGTCCGAAGATCTTCCAGCCGAAGGGCCACTGCACATCCGGGAGCGGGTGCAGGAAGTCGCGGACGCAGGCGTACATGACGCGGTCGTAGAGGTTGCCCAGGCCGCCGGCGATGACCATGCCGATGGCGGTGTGGGCGATGTACTCACGCCGGTCGCACCACTTGGCGAACAGCAACAGCGCGAAGCCGAGCGCGACGACGGTGAAGCCGATGAAGAACCACCGCTTGCCCTGGCCGGAGCCGAAGACCGCGCCGGCATTGAGGATCAGCTTGAACTCCATCACCTTCGGCACGATGACCATCGGCTCGTGCAGCGGGACCAGTCGGTCCGGCGGG
>CAXAVQ010000124.1:0-7380 GCA_963971985.1 uncultured bacterium | reverse complement strand
TCAGGTCGATCGTCGAGCAAGCGTCCTCGATCAAGGGCCGGACCTCGCGAATGGTCCGACTCCATCCGAAGCACGGTCCGATTTTGCCGACGCGGGTGGGATTGACGGCGAGAACACGAACGTCCAAGGAACCGGTCCGCGCGCCGCGGCGTTGCACGTGCGCGGGCGTTCGATTGGCCCCTTCGAGATCATCGAGGAACTCGGGCGAGGTGGCATGGGCATTGTCTACCGGGCACGCCAGAAGAGCCCGAATCGGGAGGTGGCGCTCAAACTGGTCCGTGCCAGCCTGCTCATGCCCGACGCGGCGCGACGCTTGGAGTCAGAGGCGGACGTTCTGGCGCGGATGACACACCCCGGCATCGCCCGTGTATACGAAGCAGGCTCTATCGACGATCGCGGTACCGAAGTCTCGTATTTCGCGATGGAACTGGTCGAGGGTGAAACTCTCGTCAGACACGCATCCGCGCGTGAGCTCTCGGTGGCTGATCGATTGCTGATCGTCGCGGCGGTGTGTGACGCCGTACAGCACGCGCACCAGCGCGGGGTAATCCATCGCGATCTGAAGCCGGCGAACATCCTCATGGACGCCGATGGCGATCCGCGCGTTCTCGATTTCGGTATCGCTCGACTGATTGAGACCGACACACGTCTCACAACCGTCGGTCATGACGCAGGAGGGCTAGCAGGCACGCTGTCTTATATGAGCCCGGAACAGTTGACAGGCGATGCGGCCGCGATCGATACACGGACCGATGTGTATGCGCTGGGTTCGGTGCTGTATGAGCTGCTGACGGGCCGCCCACCTGTCGTCGTAGAAGGTATGCCACTGACGGCGGCATTGGAAACCTTGCGAACGGAGCGACCGAAGCGCCCGCGGACAATCGATCCTCTGATCAGCCGTGATCTGGAACTTATCGTTCAGAAAGCGATAGAACCGAGTGTCGATCGGCGATACGGATCCGTGTCAGCCTTCGCCACAGACCTGAGACGGTTTCTTGCGCGGCAACCCGTCGAGGCGCGTCCGGCAACCGCCGGCTACCGTCTACAGCGATTCGCCCAACGAAATCCCGGACTATGCGCGGGGCTCGGTATCGCGGCGGTGGCAGCCACGGCCGGATTGGCCGGTATAGCCTGGGGCTACGCGGAGTCCGTGCGGCGCGTCAGTGCGCTTGAGGTGGCGAACGCTGAAACCATCGCCGAGGCGCAGCGTGCCGACGCCGTGAACGAGTTCCTCCGTCGGATGCTTGTGTCCGCCGACCCTCTCGGCGAAACCGGGCGAGGGCGCGCCGACATGACCGTCGTCGAGATGCTCGATCGCGAGACCGGGCAGATCGCGAGCGCCTTTTCAGGACTGCCGGCCAGCGAAGCGTCGGTTCGCGGCACCATCGGCAGCGTCTACCTGAGCCTGGGGCGGTTTAGCAAAGCGGAGCCGCATCTGCGACGCGCTGTGGAACTCCACGAGGACGTGTACGGCGATCGATCGTCCGAAGCCGATCGCCCTCGTCGGGACCTCGCGGTCCTGCTCAGCGAAACAGGCAGGCAGGAAGAGGCGATCGAGATTTTTGAAGCGATCCTGCAGCGCCAAACAGCTGAGGGGCGCGACGATGGATTGGAATTCGCCCTGACGGCGTCGCGGTACGGCGGGATACTGCTTGAGAACAGAGAGTTCAAACTCGCTGAGCGATGGCTGTCTCGCGCAGCGAACCTGTTCGATCGGCAAGACTTCGGGCGAAACGATGCATTACCATCCGTCTTGAACAACATCGCGCGAGCCCGCAGCGGCATGGGGGATGCAGCGGGGGCCGAGGCGATGTACGCCGAAGCGCGGGACGCGTTCGTCGAGTTGCACGGACCGAACCACCCGTCCGTGGCGATCGCCGATCAGAACATCGCGACACTGCGGTACGCCCGCGCTGACTACGAAGGTGCGGCGGAGAGCTACCGACGTGTTGTCGGCGTGCTCGAGCCGCTCATGGGAGAGACTCATCCGACCGTCGCAACCATCCGGCACAACCTCGCGTTCGCGCTGTACGAACTCGAACGCTACGAAGAATCCTTCCGAGAGTTGAACACTGCCGCAGACGCCTATGTCGAGCATTACGGCGATGACCACGTCGAGACACTTACGACACGGATGGCCGCGGCGGACGCGCTGCTGAAACTGGAGCGTTTCGACGACGCGGCCGAAACATTCGCGGACATCGCGTCACGCTGGGAAGCCATGTCGCCCGACGATGCGCGGGCCCAGCGTGCCCGCTTCTACTCCGGCGTGGCGATGGTTGAACTCGGCGAGGTCGCCGAGGGCGAGACGCACATGGCGAGCGCCTGGGATCGCTTCGTCGAACTCGACAGCGTGGACTCTCCCACGGGTCAACGCCTCACGCGCGAACTCGCGGAGCACATGCTCGGCCAGGGGCGTGTGGCAGAAGCCCGTGAGCTGGCTTCCGAACTTGACCCGAGCAGTGAAGCGAATCGACCGCTTCTCTTGAGGCTCTCGGGATCAGAAGCCGGCTGAGAGAGATATCCGAGAAAAGGCACAGTTCGATTGTGCGATGCCGGCCGGCTTCTCGCGTGGAAGGGTGATACGTCGCGATCCACTCGGACGCGATACCCACCATCGTGAGAGAAGGAGCCTTCCAATGTCGTTGCGCACTCCATCCGCCTGTCTAGGCCTGCTGGCACTCTGCTCGTTCGCATTCGCCAACCCGATCATTTATGTCGACGACTCTGCCGACGCCGGGGGGGACGGGATCTCCTGGGATCGTGCCTTTCGATCGCTGGATGAGGCTTTGGAGCTTCACCTCGATCCTTTCACCGAGATCTGGGTGGCAGAAGGGGTGTACACGCCGAAGCTCAACGATGACGAGACCAGCACGTTTCAGATCCCGGACAACGTCCGACTGTACGGCGGCTTCGAGGGCGACGAATCCGACCTCGACGATCGCCCCGATCCGTTCGACCATCCGACAATCCTCAACGGCGATATCGAGTCCGGTACAGAAGGCGACATCAACAATATCGTCACGATCACAGATGCTTCGTTCGCTCTGCTCGACGGGTTCATCATCGAAAGCGCCGGCGGCAGCGCAGCATCCCCCGACGGCGGAGGTGTGCTCATTCAGGATTCGTCGGTCCTGATCCGAAACGTCGCGATTGTCAGTTGCTTCGCCGGTCCTACGACCACAAACGGCCGAGGAGGAGCCATCGCAGTCTTCGGCGATAGTTTCTTACAACTCGAAGACGCCCATATTGAGAACTGCGAGGCACCGACCGGTGGTGCCATCTTCAGCGAAGCGCCGATGCAGATCCTCCGGGTCACCTTTGAAGACAACGTCGCCCAGTCGACCGATGGCGGCGCCATTGCGCTCACAGGCCAGGGCGTCTCGACGATCTTTGAGTCACGTTTCGAGAACAACTTCACGCAAAACGGTGGCGGCGGCGCGATCGGTTGCTTGCTTCAACGAAAATCAACAACAACCGCACTGCTGATCGAGGACTGCGTGTTCATCGACAACGCCGGCGGCAATGGGTCGTTCGGCGGAGCGATCGCGTTCGAAGGTGACGGCCTCAACAGGATCAGCAGAAGCCGATTCATCAACAATGAGACCCCGAACGCGGGCGGCGCAGTCTTCACCGATCTGGACACTGGCGCGTCCGAACTGGTCATCGAGAGTTCGTTCTTCTCCGGCAACCGCTCGGGCTTCCGGGGTGGGGCCGTGTACCAGGAGGGCAGCAGTGACCTCATCGTGATCAACGCAACCATTTCCGGCAACGAAGCCGACGGACTCGGTGGAGGTGTTTTTACGTCCAGCGGCGACTGCTATGTCGTGAACTCCATCCTCTGGGACAACAACAACACCAACACCTCCGGACAACCGCGTCAGGACCAGTTCAGTTTCTCCGGCGGCGGCGCGCCGCGAGTGATTACGGTGGATTGGTCGCGCGTGCAGAACTGGGAGTTTTCACCGGTAAACGGCAGTATCGAAACGACCGGAGAAGAGCCCGGTCTTGAACAGCCGCTTGGCCCTGACGGCGTGATCGGTACTGAAGATGACAGCGCCTTACTGGCTCCCGGCGCATCGGCAATCGATGCTGGGAACGATCTCTGGCCGGTGAACTACGTGTCGTTGGCCGACCTCAACTTCGAGCCAAGGTTCATGGACGACCCGGGCACGCCGAACACGGGCGAGGACGATGGGAACCCCGGCATCGTGGATATCGGCGCTACTGAGTTCCAGGGCGATTCCTCTTCGTGCCCGGGTGATGCCGATGGCGACAACGCGGTCGACCTCGCCGACCTCAACCTCGTGCTCGCAAACTTCGGGCAAACGACGTCGAACGGAGATGTGACGGACGACGGCCTCGTCGACCTTGCCGACCTGAACCTCGTGCTGGCGAACTTCGGCACGACGTGCGGGTAACCCGCAGCGCAAGAGCACGCTCTCACGATGCCCCATGATGGGGCACCAGCAGCCAGTCCACCCGCCGACAAATCGTCGGGCGGGTGGGTTGGTTCTGGAAGGCAGGTCGAGAGGTGTGTCGCGGCCTGGCACTCCACGCCAAGGCGCATTTGTAAACTCCAGGCACGAAAAAACCCCGATGTTCTCGGGGTTTTTGCTCTTGCGAGCCGGTTTTCCAAAGTGGAGCCGATCGGGATCGAACCGACGACCTCTTGCATGCCATGCAAGCGCTCTCCCAGCTGAGCTACGGCCCCATCAAACTCTGATTGTCGCCCAAAACGCCCGCTTCCGGACGCGTCGGGCCACACAGCGTACCGCCTTCATCGGTTGCGTCAAGCGGGCGGGCCAGTCGGTGTCCGGATTCTGCGATTCTCCTGCTCCGAGGGCGGATTCCGCGGGGCTGGCGCAGGCTCGCGCCTTGCTATACCCTGTGCCCCCAGATGCCCACGCCCCACCCCCGATTCCCGACGCTCCAGGTCTTCGATCACCCGCTGATCCAGCACAAACTGACGTACTTGCGCGATCGCCAGACCAGCTTCCGGGCGTTCCGGGCGCTCATCGCCCAGATCGCCGGGCTCATGGTCTACGAGGTCACGCGCACCTTCCCCGCGGAGAAAGTCGAGATCGAGACGCCGATGGGACGCCACATCGGTACGAAGATCACCGCGTCCATCACCGTCTGTCCGGTCCTCCGCGCCGGTCTTGGCATGGCCGAGGGCGTGCTTGATGTCATGCCCGAGGCCCGCGTCGGGCACATCGGCCTGTTCCGCGATGAGAAGACCCTCCTCCCGACCCAGTACCTGTCCAAACTGCCGCGCGACCTCGATGCCGGGCCGGTCATTCTCGTGGACCCGATGCTCGCCACCGGCGGATCGGGGGCGAAGGCCGCGCAGATGCTCTTCGATCAGGGCGCCAAGGATGTCCGCTTCCTTTGCCTCGTCGCCGCTCCCGAGGGCGTCACCCGCTTCAGCGATGAGTTCCCCAAGGTCCCGATCTACGCCGGCGCGCTCGACGATCGCCTCAACGATCAGGGCTTCATTCTTCCCGGTCTCGGCGATGCCGGCGATCGCATGTACGGCACCCAGTAACCGAGCGAGCGCATGAGCACCGTTGAACGCAAACCGAAGAAGTCCGGTACACCCAAGGCGTTGAAGCCGACCTACCACGCCAAGGATCCCGATACCCGCGTCTATATCGGCGACTGTCGGGAAGTCCTGCCGCGCATCCCCGAAGTTGCAGCGGGGGAGGTGGATCTGATCTTCGCCGACCCACCGTTCAACTGGAACCGCGCGTACGACGAGTGGAAAGACTCCATGCCACGCGAGGACTACCTCCGGTTCACCGCCGACTGGCTGGACCTGTGCATCGGTGCGCTGAAGCCGAGCGGCTCGATCTGGGTCAACATCCCCGACGACTCCGCCGCCGAGATCGTCATGCACCTCAAAGGCCGCGGCCTCGCAATGGTCAACTGGTGCATCTGGCACTACCGCTTCGGCCAGAACACCACCGGGCGCTTCATCAACAGCAAGGTCCACGCCCTGTACTTCTGCAAGGACCCGGTGGAGCGCCAGTGGCACCCCGATGAGATCCTCGAGGCATCCGACCGCGCGACGACCTACTTCGATCCGCGCACGCACAACAAGAAGGCCGGCACCGCCGGCAAGCGCGTGCCGATGGACGTGTGGTACGGCAAGCACTGGGGACGCATCCAGGGCAACAACGCCGAACGACGCCACTACCACGACAACCAGATCCCCGAGGTCTACCTCGAGCGCGTCATCCGGGCCTGCTCACGCGAGGGCGATCTGGTCATGGACCCGTTCGTCGGGTCCGGCACCACGCCGGTCGTCGCCCGTGAACTCAACCGCCGCTTCATCGGCACCGAATTCTCGAAGCAGAACGCCAAGTCGGCGTGGGAGCGGATCACCAAGGTCGGCTGCATCCGCGTGAAGCGGGACGAACCGACCCAGCACGCCAGCGCGATCTTCCAGCCGCGGGCAAAAAGAGAACCATGAATTACGACAGGCACTCGGCGACATATCCAAACGATTTACTCAGCCGATATATGCCGCCTAGATTATGCCTTGAGCTTCTGAGCATACAATATCAACCAAGCATTGATTATTGCATCGTCCTCGCACCTTTGCGGGATACGTGTCCGTTTTCGAAAGCAACAGAATCCTTATGGGATAACCGATGCTCAGGGGAAAGTGAACTGCAAGGACTGATAAGAGAGTTTTTCGAAAGCGCTCTAGGCTGCATGAGCCACGATAATCCTTGGCCGAGACGAAAGAAAGCTTTGCAACTTTTGGCGGCGGGCGGAAGCCTGTCGCTGGACGAGTTGCTCTTGCTTTCAACTGCCTATCTGAGAACTCCTTCGCGAAGTGTGTATCGATCTTTAAAATGCATCGGTCGCGTTCTGGCAAAGGAGGTAAATCGTGATCTGCCGTGTATTGTTCCGAATTACAAAACTGTCAAAAATCTTAAGGTATCTCTCTCGCAGGCAGGCTGGATGTCGGGATGCAGGCCGATTACGTATATAGAATACCTTGGCGCATCCAAAAAACTTAGTCGTGATCTTGCCGTACCACTTGGTCTTCACATTGAGTTTGGATCTAGGCTCCATGCTGGCCACGATGAGTATGAATACCTCATTCTTGTTGGCGAGAGAAATATTGATATAAAATGGGACAATTTTAATACGGATCTAGACTATTGGAAAAAATATTTTAGAGGATGTGGCGGTTATGTAAATGAGTCAAGGCTTGCAAACATTAAAAATGTCATTGCCGCAAAGAGAAAGCAGTAGATCGGCTTTGACTGCCCTTTAGCCCGGGCGCGAACCGAGCCATCACTCTCGGTCCGCGCCCAGGCTCCGGGCGGGTGAAGCGACCTACTTACGCTCGCTTCACCGCCTCTC
>CAXAVQ010000123.1:0-7383 GCA_963971985.1 uncultured bacterium | reverse complement strand
GTCTATCACATGACTTGGGTGAATCCCAAACAAAAACCTCGAATCCGGTTCAATCCGGGTCTGCGAGGGCAACGCGAAGGGCGTCGTGGGCCGTCGCGGCTGATCCGTCGAGTTGCGCGTCATACGCCCTCTCCAGGCGATCCTTGAAGTCAGGACCGGGGCGCAGGCCGGAGGCGATCAGATCTTCTCCGCTCACCCACGGGTCCGGCGAAAGACCAACGGGGTCGGAAGCGAGAGTATTCCGGTCCTCCCTGATCCTCGCGGCCAGGTCCGGCTGACGACCTTCCAGAAGCACGCACGAACCGTGGAACCAGGGAGCCGACGCCCATCGCTTGCGTTGGGCCACCGTCCCGGTTTCCCAACGCGATTCCAGGTGGTCGAGACCCGTCGCGACGGCGACCATCTCCTCGGTTTCGTCGTTGCTGAGGACCACGGAACGCCGCATGCGCCTGGCGAAATCGACGAGTCGCCCCGACGCCACGTGCCCGTCTTGCTCTTTGAGAGCCGCTCGGTCGTGCATCCAGGCGAGCACCGTGGTCGCGAAGCTCGACTCGCTCTTGATCGCGCGCACCGCCCCCCACAAACCCTCGCCCCAATCCCCTTGCTTTAACCCGACAATAGGTCCGGCGAGTTCGAGTCGCTCGATCAGGTCGATCGCTCGGCGTCGGGCCTCGACGGGCACCCGCCCGCCGAGCATCCGTCGCAGCTCGTCCCCGATTCGTTCCGGGGAAACCCCCACGAGTTCCGATGCGTGGTCCCGGATGGCCTGCGCGGTGAGTCGCTCGATCTCGAAACCGAACCGAGAGGCGAACCGGACCGCCCGGAGCGCTCGGAGGTGGTCTTCGGCCAGCCGATCTGCAGGATCCCCCACCGCCCGGATCACGCCGTTTCGCAGGTCATCGAGCCCGCCCACGGTATCGATCACCCGGCGCTCGACCGGCCCGCCGATCAAAGGATCGAGGAACAGGGCGTTGATCGTGAAGTCCCGACGACGGGCATCCTCATCCGGCCCGCAGAACTGGACGCTGTCCGGGCGCCGTTTATCGGAATACGTGCCTTCGCGCCGGAACGTCGCGACCTCGATGGTGACCGGTGGCGATGCCCCGCCGGCCAACTCACCGAGTCGCCCGCGACCGAAGCGAACGATGACCACGCCGAAGGATTTCCCCACGACGTGGGCGTCGTCGAACAGGGCCAGAACTTCGTCGGGCGTGGCGTCGGTCGCGACGTCGTAGTCGGTCGGTGAAAGCCCGAGCAGGGTGTCCCGTACGCAACCGCCGGCCAGGTACGCCGTCTTGCCGGACTCCCGGAGCGTCTGCACGATCCTCAGGGCACCCTGTTCGGCCGCCGCCCGCCTTCGATCGCTCGGTTGATTCGCCTCAGAAGAGCCCATGCGCCAAGTGTACTTCCGCGCTACCATTCACTTCGATGAACGACTTCGCACAGCCAGACCGTCGCGCCGCCAAGCGAGCCGAGGTTGCCCCACATGTGGCCCTGCCCGATCCGGACAAGCGCCGCTTTCCCGTCGGCGTCGTGCTGATCATCGCCTGGATCGCGGTGTTCCTCACGATCTTCATCGTGTTGGCACAGCTGAAGATCAAGGGGCCCACACCTCGCTCCCCGGCCGCACCCGGCCAGCCGCCCTCGTCCACTCCGGCACTACCGGCGACGCCACCCGTCGATTAAGCCGTCGTGTCGCGCTGACGCATGTACCAATGCACGGCCATTGAGCCATAGACATGAGTCTCCGGGCCTTCGGCACCGGAAATCGCCAGGTCCATCTCAACCCGTTCGCCGGGCAGTTCGACCGGCTCGGTGACCTCGGGCTCATCAACCGCTCCCACGAGCGCTGCCTCGGCGGGATCGTCGAAGTCGTCGATGGTGAACGCTGTCTCTTCGGGGTACCGGCCGCCCGAACGCTGCTCTTCCGGCTCAGCGGGTTCAGGACCACCCTTGTGACGCTTGCCATCGACCATTCGATCGATCACCGGCCAGGGCGTGCGCAGGATCGCGAAACCGTCGTCATCAAGAAGTTCGACCAGGCGAGAGAATTGGCCGAACACCCGTTCGCGCTGCGCGGGGTCAAAGATCATCGGATACGGCGGATCGAAGAACACGATGTGTACCGGACGAGGGCATCGTGCGAGGATCGAGATCCCGAGCACATCGCCCTTCACGACGCGACAAGCATCACCGGCACCGAGATCCTCGATATTGGCCTGCAGGATCGAAGCGATCTCGCGGTCTTTCTCGACCATCACGACCTCAGACGCCCCCCGACTGGCGGCCTCCAGACCGAAACTGCCAACGCCGGCGAACCCGTCGAGGAACGTCTGGCCCTCGATGTGACCGCGCAGCATGTTGAAAATCGAAGTGCGCACACGATCTGGCAAAGGACGCGTGACCGTGTCATCCTTGGGGGTGCGCAGTTGCCGGCGTTTGTATTCGCCGCTGATGATGCGGATCATGGATGGCCTTCGAAACTAAAAGCGGAAGACGATCGAGCCATACAGACCTGCCGATGCGATGTCCCACTCGAAAAGGTCGGCGCCGCTCCCGGATTCATAGTTGGTCTGGAGGTGCCTGAAGCCGATCTCGGCCCCGATGTGGTCCGCCAGTTCCGCACGGAACGCCACGCCGATGTTCCAGGCGAAGTCAGAGCCGACGCCGAACCCGCCGACGTCGCCACGCACTTCCAACCCGAACCCGTGCGGCAGGTCCAGCAGCATGCGCCCCCCGATGACGGGGTCTACCCATGTCTCCTGCTGATCGATCAGCGACGGCCCGCCGATCTGGTTCATCTGGTAGTCGAGGTGCCACACCCGCGCCCCACCGAGTACGTCGAAAAACAATCCGACGCCGTCTCGCGGCACGGAGAACGGACTCGGCGGAGCCCCGCGCCCGTTCCCGTTGTCGATCGGCATGTCGGCGAACCGGTACGCCAGGAACAGATCCGCGCTCCAGTAGTCAATGTCGTAACTGACCCGGTCGCCGGCGTTGACGGTCGTTCCGCTCGCTGTGAACGAGTCCGTCGCGGTCGCGTTTTCATCCATGTTGAAAACGAACCCGCTGGTGAGCACGGTCCACTTCTCACGCCGGAACGCGAGTTCATATCTCGGCGCCACCTGCACATCCGGCTGGTCAATGATATCGATGTCGAATCTGGATCCGCCGCCGAGGGTCTGCTCGCCGCGCAGGGACGGGAACCAGACCGACGCGGTTGCTCGGACATTCCACGAGGCCCCGGTGTCGATATTCAGAGAAAGGTCACCGACCGTCGCTTCGCCGGTCCCTTCGGCGACCTCGGTCTCGATCGACTGTGCGAGCGCGTTCGCCCCCGCCCCGAGGACTACCACCAGCCCCATCGCGATACCAGCGTGCTTCACGATCTGCAATCTCCTAGTCCAGACTTCATTGGATGCCGGGTCGAGCAACGCATCGCCGGGCGCGTACTCTACCCCAAGCCATGCACGCCGCTGCGAACGAACAACCCGTGCCGAACCCCGCTCCACAGAACCCGGGCAAAACCCGGCTCGCACCCGGCGTGTTCGTGCAGGACACGGATCTCAGTTTCGCGGCCTCGCGGTCGTCCGGGCCGGGAGGCCAGAACGTCAACAAGCGAAACACACGGGTCGAGCTGCGCCTGCAGGTCCAGGCGATCCCGCTCCACCCGGCGGCGTCGCGGCGTCTGCGCAAACTCGCGGGACCCTGGCTCGTCGGCGACGACGAGCTGCTGATCATCTCCCAGGATGAGCGGTCCCAGAAGCGCAATAAAGAAGCCTGCCTGAGCAAACTCCGGGAACTGGTGATCAAGGCGCTGGTCAAGCCCAAGCCCCGGATCCGCACCAAACCCGGTCGCGGGGCCATCGAGCGCCGCCTCCGTGAGAAGCGCGAGCACGCCGAGAAAAAGAAGCGGCGCCAGAACCCCCCTCCCCATCTCTGAATTCGATTATCAGACGCCGATTTCCCCAGTACACGGGTGGTTTGAGGGGAAATCCGTGTCCGATTTCGGATCCCGATGCTTGCGTCGTGGGAGGTCCCAAGTATGCTTCTGGAGCGCGAGTAAAACATTTTACTCGATGCATACACGCGCCCGGGTCGACGCATCCGGGGCTGGTGGGCTCGCTGAGAGCCAGAACAACTGAGTGATGATCGCTGCGTCAGGTCTATCAGCGCAGCGAAATGTGTTCCTGAAGGTTGGTAAATCGTTTTACCAACCGGTTCGCCGAGTTCGAAGCGGCAACGCGCCGGTTCGCTCTTCACGACGCCGTGGCACGACGTGAAGCAAACGAGAGAGGCCACGAGTTCCTGTGCGAGGCACGATCCGGAAGTGCCTCCCAAGAGAAACGGAGTAGAGAGATGAACAAGACCCTTTGCGCAACGGCGCTGCTCGCGATGACCGGAGCAGCGTTCGCCGGGAGCATCGACGGAGCCAACTTCGGCGCCGATTACGGGCCCGCCCTGTGGAGCCAGAATGTCGGTACCCAGTTCGGCAACAACACCGACGCGTCGGTGGACTTCGCCAACGGTTCTGAGATCGACGCCCTGTACGGAAGCATTTCCGGCACCACGCTGTTCCTCGGCGTCGCAGGCAACCTCGAAACCAACTTCAATAAGCTCAACATCGTTCTCGACTACGCCTCGGGCGGTCAGAACACGCTGTCGGGCCTCGCCAACCTCGGCAACCTCGACGGCCTCACCTTTGATACCGGCTTCGAGGCCGATGCGGTCCTCAGCTTTACCAGCGGCAACAACCCCATCGAGTGGTACGTCGACGGCTCGCTCGCTGACGGCACCGGTGGCTTCCTCGGCGGCGGCGCCGTCTCTGGCCCGCTGACCGTCCAACTCGCAGGCGCCGACATCACCTTCTCGCAGGACAACTCGAATGTCGGCGGCGTGGGCAACCTCGGCGACCCCTTCGACTCGGACCCCGCTTCGGTGACCACCGGCGTCGAGATCGCCATCGACCTCGGCGCCCTCGGCTGGGACGGCGTGACCCCGATCAACATCGCCGGTTGGGTCAACGGAGGCGGTAACGACTTCCTGTCCAACCAGGTCATCGGCGGCCTGCCCGACGGAACCGGCAACCTCGGTGCTCCGTCCGGCGTGGACTTCAACCAGTTCGCCGGTAACCAGTTCATCACGATCCCGACCCCCGGTACGCTCGGGCTGGTCGGCCTCGCGGGCTTCGCGGCGATCCGTCGCCGACGCGCCTGATCGAACGGCTTTCTCTGCCGGCCGAGCTGGACACAGCGCGGCCGGTTTTTTCGATTCCGCCGAGACCGCAGCCGGGGACCAGGTTCAACTCCCCGTCGGATTGAGGCGATCCTTCCGAGTGCGGCTTCAGCCGCAAACGTCCATCACTACGGAGAGAAGAGCGCCATGCCCAACATGAATACCGCAGCGACCGTCACGCTCGCCGGCCTCGTCGCAGTCGCCGGGACCGTGATCGCGTCCCCGATGGTCGACGGCACCCGCAGCGCGGGTGATAACTACGGCTCAACCCCGGTCGCCGTCCAGGGTGTCAGCGTCATCGACATCGTCAACGGTGAGCCCGTCGATATCTCGGTCACGTCCGACCAGTCCAACGTCGGCGGCGTCGGCCCGTTCGGTGCCGGGACGTTCGAGTTTCCCGCCCCCGACAGCGACCCGTCTGCCGTCGCGACCGGCTTCGAGGTCGCCATCGACCTCGACGAGCTCGGCTGGGATAGTTCGAGCCCGATCCGCATCGCCGGCTGGATGGCCAACGGCGGACACAACATCATCTCGAACCAGGTCATCGGAGGCCTCCCGGCCGCGTCTGGCAACGTCGGTGACGCGACCGTCGCCGACTTCTCGGCCATCGCGGGCAACCAGTTCGTGACGGTGCCCTCTTCGACCGTAAGCGCACCGACCGTGGACGGCAGCCTCGACGCGAACTATGGCTCCGCCCTGTTCGTCAACTCGCTCGCGTCCACCTTCGTGAGCAACACCGATCCGACCGACGTCGCGTCCAACGGCTCCGAGATCGACGCGGTCTACGCGTACCACGACGGGACGCGCCTCTACCTGTTCGTCGCCGGGAACCAGCGGACGAGCTTCGAGAAGCTCAACCTCTTCTTCGATGTCGCCGCCGGCGGGCAGAACACGCTCGTCGAGAACGACTCCGGCGTCGACTTCAACGCCCTCGGCAACATGGCCGGCCTGACGTTCGATACCGGCTTCGGCGCCGAGTACTACATGAACTACACCGGGGACCCGACCCAGCACTACCTCAACATGCAGCTCCTGCCTCCCGGCGGCAACGGCCTGTTCGGCTTCTTCGGAGCCGGAGGCACCAAGGCGCCCGGCAACATCCAGGTCCTGTCCAACGCCAACCCGGGCGCCGGCTCGGCGCCTCCCAATGGGGGCAACGTCGAAGCCACCAGTGACCAGTCAAACATCGGCGGCGTCGCGACCGCGATCGTCGATCCCGATCCGTTCGTGTCAGACCCCGCTGAAGTCAGCACCGGTGTCGAGTTCAAGATCGGTCTGCCCGGTCTGGGGTACGCCGTGGGCTCGGGCAACCCGATCCGCATCGGCGGCTTCGTCAACGGTTCGAACTTCGACTTCCTGTCCAACCAGATCATCGGCGGCGTCGCGACCACCCAGGACAACCTCGGTGGCCCCGTCGGCAGCATCAACTTCAACGACGTCCCCGGCGACCAGTTCGTAAGCGTGAGCGTCCCCTCGACCCTCTCGCCGGTGACCATCAACATGGACGGCACCGTGGACGCGAGCGCCTACACGCTCGTCTACGCCAACGACGAGGGCATGACCGGGACCCCGACCCAGTTCGGTGATTCCGACCTCGGCGACCCCGATCTCGCCAGCGGCTCCGAGATCGACGGGCTCTGGATCGCGGTCGGCCTCGACCCGGCCAACGACAACAAGCCGACCCTGTTCGGCGTCGTCACCGGCAACCTTGAGACCAACTTCAACAAGCTCAACCTCTTCTTCGATGTCGACGCCGGCACCGGTCAGAACCAGCTCCGCGACGACAACCCGCCGATCGAGTTCAACAACATCAACAACAACATGGCCGGCATGACGTTCGATGCCGGCTTCTCGCCGGACTTCATGCTCAACTACACCGGCGGCAACGACCCCATCGAGCACTTCGCTTCGGGCATGTTCCTCCTCACCGACGGCAACGGCACGGGCGGAAGTGGATTCGGTGGCGCCAAGGCGAGCGTGAACCCCATCACGACCGACCTCACCTCGCGCTCCGGCTTCGGCAACAACACCAACACTGGTGTCGCCAACGCCAACGGCAGCGAACTCGACAACCTGTTTATGCGTCGCGATGTCGACGACTTCACCGGCGCCGACACGATCTACCTGATGCTCGGCGGCAACCTCGAG
>CAXAVQ010000122.1:0-7400 GCA_963971985.1 uncultured bacterium | reverse complement strand
AGCTCGAGGTGACCAAGAAGGACGTCCTCGCGATGCGGATCGACCAGTCGACCAAGCTCGCGGCGACGACGTTCCTGCGCTGCCTCGATGAGTCGATCGCCTCGACCGCCGCGATCCTGTCGCTGTTCTACGAGATCAACGAGGTCAAGGCGACGGACGTCCGCCCTGACCACTGGTCCGCCGAATCGATCATCGACGACGAGTCGGGCGAGGAACTCGTCCACGTCGGGCGTCAGCTCGGCGAAGAGGGCGCGAACGCCATCATCAACTCGGGCCTGAAGACGGTCCGCGTCATCGAGAACCCTTCGGACCCGCTGATCCTCAACAGCGTGGCGGAGGAGAAACTCGAGCAGTTCGGCGAGGTCGCGTCCAGCGAGTTCGAGGCCGCCCTGCTCAAGATCTACACCCGCCTGCGTCCGGGCAACCCGCCCCAGGTCGAGAAGGCCAAGCAGCTCTTCGCCGAGAAGTTCCTCGACGAGAACCGCTATCGCCTCGGCAAGGTCGGTCGATTCCGGATCAACCGCAAGTTCGATCTCGACGTCGCAGATGTTTATCCGCGCTGAGGACTTCCTGCGCGTGATCCAGTACATGCTGGACCTGCGTTCGAAGCGCCCGGATCCAAAGACCGGTCGCCCCATCGCGACCGTCGATGACATCGACCACCTGGGCAACCGTCGCCTCCGCGCGCTCGACGAGCTCGCGACCGAGGAGATGCGCAAGGGCTTCCTCAAGCTGCGCCGCACGGTCCAGGAGCGCATGTCCGTCAAGGAGCCCGACGAGCTGACCAAGATCGCCGATCTGGTGAACTCCAAGTCGATCTCGTCGGCCATCGACTTCTTCTTCGGTCGCTCCGAGCTCTCGCAGGTGGTCGACCAGACCAACCCGCTGTCCACTCTGGTGCACGAGCGCCGCCTCTCGGCCCTCGGCCCTGGCGGCCTCAACCGCAAGCGCGCGGGCTTCGAAGTCCGCGACGTGCATATCTCGCACTACGGACGCGTCTGCCCGATCGAAACGCCCGAGGGCACGAACATCGGCCTCATTGTGTCGCTGGGCATCTACTCGTCCATCGACGAGTACGGCTTCCTGCGCACGCCTTACCGCAAGGTCGAGAAGGGCAAGGTCACCAAGGACGTCATGGACCTGCGGGCCGATGAAGAGGTTCGCGCGGTGCTCGCGCCCGCCGAGGCCCTCGAGGCCGACGGCACGCTGGCCGAGGGGCGCGTGCTCGCACGCGTCGGCGGCGAACTCGCCGAAGTCGATTCGTCCGAGGTCGATTACGTCGACATCTCGCCGAAGCAGATCGTCGGTGTGTCCGCAGCGCTCATCCCGTTCCTCGAGCACGACGACGCCAACCGCGCGCTCATGGGCTCGAACATGCAGCGCCAGGCCGTGCCGCTGATCAAGATCGATCCGCCCTGCATCGCCACCGGCATGGAACAGGCCGTCGGCAGCAACAACGGCATGATCATCAAGGCGAAGCGCGGCGGCGAGATCACCTACGTCGACGCCGAGCGCATCATCATCGATAACTCCGACGAGTACCTGCTCCGCAAGTTCGCCGGGCTCAACGAGCGCACCTGCCTCAACCAGAAGCCGCGCGTCAAGCTCGGCGAGAAGGTCCAGGCCGGCGATATCATCGCCGACGGTCCGTCCACCAAGGACGGCGAACTCGCGATCGGCAAGAACGTGCTCGTCGCGTTCAACACCTTCGACGGCTACAACTTCGAAGACGCGATCGTGATCTCGCAGCGCCTCGTCAAGGACGACACGTTCACCTCGATCCACATCGACAGCTTCGACGTCGAGATCCGCGAGACCAAGCTCGGTCGCGAGGAGTTCACCCGGGACATCCCCAACGTCCCCGAGAAGATGCTCCGCAACCTCGACGAGCACGGCATCATCCGCCTCGGCGCCCGCGTCCAGCCCGGCGACATCCTCGTCGGCAAGGTCAGCCCGAAGAGCAAGTCCGAGCTCACGCCCGAAGAGAAGCTCCTCCACGCGATCTTCGGTCGCGCCGGTGAGGACGTGAAGAACGATTCGCTCGAACTGCCCGCCGGCAAGAGCGGCATCGTCATCGGGGCCAAGCGCTTCAGCCGTCGCGTTCACATGAACGACGAGCAGAAGAAGCAGCTCAAGCAGCAGATGGACGAGTACGGCGCCGAGATGGACGCCAAGTCCATCGAGATCTTCCGCCAGATGGTTTCGGCCATCAACGACGCGGTCGGCACCGAACTCGTCGACCCCATGACCCGTCAGAAGGTCGCGGCGTCGGACATCCCCGAGGTCATCCTCGAGCAGATCGAGAACTTCGACCTCGCGTGGGTCAAGGGCTCCAAGGACGCCAAGGCCGAGGCCGAGCGGATCTACAACCAGTTCTGGCCCCGCATCGAGGCGAACCAGAAGGAGAAGACCCGCAAGCTCGCGCACATGAAGCGCGGCGACGAGCTGCCCTCCGGCGTGCTCGAGATGGTCAAGGTCTACATCGCCAACAAGCGCCCGCTGTCGGTGGGTGACAAGATGGCCGGCCGTCACGGCAACAAGGGCGTCATCGCCCGCCAGGTCGCCGAGGAAGACATGCCGTTCCTCGAGGACGGCACGCCGGTCGACATCCTGCTCAACCCGCTGGGCGTGCCCTCGCGCATGAACGTGGGCCAGATCCTCGAGACCCACCTCGGCTGGGCCGCGCAGGTGCTCGGCTTCCAGGCGGTCACCCCCGTCTTCGACGGCGCGACCGAGACCGAGATCCACGCCGCCATCGCCGAGGCCAACGACTACGTCGCCAAGGTCCTCGACGACGACAACACCAACGGCACGCACCATCACCACCGCTCGCTGATGGCCCACATGCCCGAGGGCGGCAAGATCCAGCTCTACGACGGTCGCACCGGCGAACCGTTCAAGCAGCGCACGACCGTCGGCTTCATGTACATGCTGAAGCTGCACCACCTCGTGGACGACAAGATCCACGCCCGTGCGACCGGCCCGTACTCGCTCATCACCCAGCAGCCTCTCGGCGGCAAGGCCCGCACCGGCGGCCAGCGCTTCGGCGAGATGGAAGTCTGGGGTCTCGAGGCCTACGGCGCCAGTTACATCCTGCAGGAATTGCTCACCGTCAAGTCCGACGACGTCGAAGGACGCACCAAGATCTACGAGTCCATGGTCAAGGGCACCAACACGCTCGAGGCCGGCATGCCCGTCGCGTTCGACGTGCTCTGCAACGAACTCAAGGGCCTTGGCCTCAACGTCACCCTCGAGAAGAAGCAGTCCGAAGAGACCAGTCTCCTCTGACCGCCCGACGCATCGATTGTTCCAGGGCGCGGGTGCTCCCCGCGCTCCATCCCGGATCGGAGATAGAGATCATCATGACCACGATCGGATCCCCCAAGCGCTTCTTCCTGCTCGCGTCGATCGTCGCGTGCTTCGCCGTCACCCTCACCGGCTGCAACGGCGAAACCGACAACGGCGACGGCGAGACCAACGCCAACGGCTCCAACACGTCGGCCAACGGCACGTCGGGCGCCTCCGGCGACGCCACCCCGGAGGTCGAGAGCGAAGCCCTCGCGACCGTCCTTCGGTTCCAGCAGGCCGTGCTCGACCTCGATCTTGAACGTGCTCAGGCTCTGGTGGACGAGGCCACGCCCGCTTACGAGAGCGTAAGCACCGCCATCACGACGCTCGAGCTTCTCAAGAACCCGGAGATTGACGACGACAACCGCCAACTGGCCATCAGCATGATCACCGATCCGTGGCGAGGCGCGACCGCCGAGGTCGCCGTCGAAGAAGGCAACTCGGCCATCATCGCCGTGACCCGCTCCAACGGTGACGTTGTCGACGTCAACCTGAACTACTTCGACGGCAAGTGGCTCATCAACAGCCCCGCCAACGTCGTCGAACTCCGCTGACCGGCCCAGCGCCTGTCCGCCGCCCGATCCGGCCGGTTCCACCGGCCCCCAGCCCGCGCTGCGGGCTTGTCCCATCGCTCACAACCTCCGCCCGGAGATGATCCAATATGCACGAAGCCGTGTACGACCGCGTCAATGACTTCTCGTCGGTCAAAGTGACCCTCGCCTCGCCCAACGACATCCGCTCGTGGTCGTTCGGCGAAGTCAAGAAGCCCGAAACCATCAACTATCGCACCTACCGCCCCGAGAAGGACGGCCTGTTCTGCGAGCGCATCTTCGGCCCCGAGCGCGACTACGAGTGCGCCTGCGGCAAGTACAAGGGCACGAAGTACAAGGGCATCATCTGCGACCGCTGCGGCGTGAAGGTCACGCACTCGCGCGTCCGTCGCAAGCGCCTCGGCCACATCAACCTGGCTGCGCCCGTCGTGCACATCTGGTTCTTCAAGAGCATGCCGTCGCGCCTCGGCACTCTGCTGGGCATGAAGACCAGCGACCTCGAGAAGATCATCTACTTCCAGGACTACGTCGTCGTCGATCCGGGCGACACCGAGCTGACCTTCAAGCAGCTGCTCACCGAGGACGAGTACCGCGCCGCCTACGAGAAGTACGGCTCTGCCTTCAACGCGCTCATGGGCGCGGAGGCCATACGCGAGCTCATCGAGCGCATCGACCTCGACGCCGACGCAGAGCAGCTCCGCAACGACATCCGCGAGACCCGCTCCAAGCAGAAGCTCAAGGACTTCGCCAAGCGCCTCAAGCTCGTCGAGCAGGTCCGCGGCTCGGTCAACGACCCGGCCTGGCTGGTCATGGACGTCGTCCCGGTCATCCCGCCCGACCTGCGCCCGCTGGTCATGCTCGAGTCCGGCAACTTCGCCACCAGCGACCTCAACGACCTGTACCGGCGCATCATCAACCGCAACAACCGTCTCAAGAAGCTGATGGACCTCAACGCCCCCGAGGTCATCATCCGCAACGAGAAGCGCATGCTCCAGCAGGCGGTCGACGCCCTGTTCGACAACGGTCGCTGCCGTCGCCCGGTGCTCGGCTCGTCCAACCGCCCGCTCAAGTCGCTGACCGACATGGTCAAGGGCAAGCAGGGACGCTTCCGCGAGAACCTGCTCGGCAAGCGCGTCGATTACTCGGCGCGTTCGGTCATCGTCGTGGGCCCCGAACTCAAGCTCCACCAGTGCGGCCTGCCCAAGAAGATCGCCCTTGAGCTCTACCAGCCCTTCATCATCCGCAAGCTCAAAGAGCACGGCCTCGCCGACACCATCAAGTCCGCCAAGCGCATGCTCGAGCGCCGCGACGCCGAGGTCTGGGACATCCTCGAAGAAGTCATCGACCAGCACCCGGTGCTGCTCAACCGTGCACCCACCCTGCACCGCATGGGTATCCAGGCCTTCGAGCCCGTGCTCGTCGAAGGCAACGCGATCAAGGTCCACCCGCTCGTCTGCACCGGCTTCAACGCCGACTTCGACGGCGACCAGATGGCCGTCCACCTGCCCCTGTCAGTCGAAGCGCAGTCCGAGGCCCACGTCCTCATGCTCTCGACCAACAACGTTTTCTCGCCGGCCAACGGCGCGCCGATCATCTCCCCGTCGCAGGACATCGTCCTCGGCGTGTATTTCCTGACCATGGACCGGCGCGAGTCCGAACGCGACCCCGCGAAGATCCCGCACTTCAAGGATTCGCACGAGGCCATCCTCGCCTACGATCAGGGCAAGCTCAGCGTCCACGACCCGATCCTCATCCGCCTGCCGCGCTTCAAGCAGCAGGTGACCAGCCAGGGCTGCACGCCCGAGCCGATGCCCAAGAACGGACGCATCGTCACCACCATCGGTCGCGTTATCTTCGGCGACATCCTCCACGACGGGATGCCCTTCTATAACTGCGCCCTCGGCAAGAAGGGCGCCGCACGCGTCATCGACGACACGTACCTGTTCTGCGATCGCGGCGCGACCATCGACCTGCTCGACCGCCTCAAGGAGATCGGCTTCCGCTGGTCCACCCTCTCGGGCGTGTCCTTCGGCATCACCGACCTCCGCGTCCCCGACAAGAAGCTCGAGCTTCTCGCCGAGTCGCAGAAGAAGGCCGACAAGATCAAGAAGAACTACGAGCGGGGCCTCATCACCGCCCGCGAACGGTACAACCAGATGCTCGACATCTGGGCCCACTGCCGCGAGCAGGTCACCAAGGCACTCATCGAGACCCTCAAGAACGACCGGCGCGACCCCGTCACCGGCGAGTACACCTCGATCGAGAAGGGCGAGGGCGCCGCGTACGCCAACCCGGTGTACGTCATGTCCGACTCCGGCGCCCGCGGCAACACCAGTCAGATGCAGCAGCTCGCCGGCATGCGCGGCCTGATGGCCAAGCCCTCGGGCGAGATCATCGAGACCCCCATCCGCGCGAACTTCCGCGAGGGACTGACGGTCCTGGAGTACTTCTCCTCCACCCACGGCGCCCGCAAGGGTCTGGCCGACACCGCGCTCAAGACCGCCGACTCCGGGTACCTCACCCGCAAGCTCTGCGATGTGGCCCAGTCGGTCATCATCAACGAGTACGACTGCGGCTCCAAGCGTGGCATCACCAAGCGCGCCACGTACAAGGGCGAAGAGATCGATGTCCCGCTGTCGCAGCAGATCATCGGTCGCGTCTCGCGTCAGAACATCGTCAACCCCATCACCGACGAGACCATCGTTCGTGAGAACGAGATGATCACGGCCCAGATTGCCGAGAAGATCGAGCAGCTCAACATCGACTCGGTCGTCGTCCGCTCGCCGCTCACCACCGACTCGCGTTTCGGCTGCTCGGTGCTCGACTACGGCATGGACCGCTCGACCGGCCAGATGGTCGAGCCCGGCATGGCGGTCGGCATCATCGCCGCCCAGTCCATCGGTGAACCCGGCACGCAGCTCACCATGCGTACGTTCCACACCGGCGGCGTCGCCACCACCATGCTCATGGACACCGACCTTCGCGCCGGCCAGGGCGGCACCATCGAGATCAAGGACTGCAACGAGGTCGAAGTCGAAACCGAAGACGGCGGCAGTGTCCTCGTCTCCCTGAAGCGCAACGGCCAGATCAGCATCCTCGATGCCAAGGGACGCGAACTCGAGAAGCACAAGATCCCGTACGGTGCCGAAATCCTCATCCGAGGCGGCGATCCCGTCAAAAAGGGCGACCAGCTCGTCCGCTGGGACCCGCACCGCACGCCCATCCTCGCCGAGAAGGGCGGCTTCGTGGAGTTCGTCGACATCGAACTCAACGAGACCGTGCGCGAGGACGACGCCGGCGCCGGCCAGAAGGTTCTCACGGTCATCGAGCACAAGGGCGAGAAGCACCCGGCGATCAACGTGGTCGACAAGGACGGCAACATCCTCGACTTCCACTACCTGCCCGCCAAGGCACGCATCGAAGTCGGCGACGGCCAGGAGATCAAGGCCGGCCAGATGCTCGCCCGCCAGCCGCGCGGCGCGTCCGGCTCGTCGGACATCA
>CAXAVQ010000121.1:0-7495 GCA_963971985.1 uncultured bacterium | reverse complement strand
ACTTCTAAATGAGGCGCGGGCCCTACGCCCGCAACGGCAAAGCCCGCGCCGCGTCCGGATCCCCGGGCGCGGTCTTCTTTTTGAAGGGCTGGAGCCGCCATGCACGACGACGCCGATCGCAACGACCCGGACCTCGACCTCGTCAGCCAGTACGACGACCTCTACGACGCCGACGGCAACTACACCGGCCCGGACCGACGCATGCCTTCCGTCGGCCCCGAGGCCCGTGGCTTCGCCGGAACCGTCGATCCACGCTCGGGCCTCGACCGGCGGAAACTCGCCGGTGCCGACACCGGCCTCGAACGACGCCGTGGCCCCGGTCGCCGACGCACCGATTTCACCCGCTCCGCCGAAGAAGGCGAGATGACCCCGGAGCAGTTCCTGTTCCTCAAGGCCATCGACGAGTTCAAGCGCGCCAACGGCAAGACCTTCCCTTCCTGGACCGATATCCTCGAGGTGATCCGCCTGCTCGGCTATCGCAAGACCTGCGCCTCGCAGCTCAACCTGCCCAGCGCCGACGACTGGACCGAGAAGCCCGATGCCCCGGCCGGCGTGCGTGACAAGCCCGGCCATCGCCAGGCCGGCTGAACACGCTTGCGAAAATGGGTGGCACGACGGGTGGCGGGGTCTACGCGCAGCGTAGCCCACGGGGAACTGCCATCGCAGCCAGAGGCGTACGAGAATTCGGCAATCTCAAACCGTATCCCGCTGCCCGCTGGCCTCATTTGTCCTCGTAGTACGCCAGGTTGATCTGGACGTACTTCTGCCACTCCGACGGCAGGTCTTCCTCGGGATAGATCGCCTGCACGGGGCACTCGTCCACGCACAGGCCGCAGTCGATGCACGTGTCCGGGTCGATGTACAGCATCTCCGCGTCGTCGTGGTCCGAGTCGTCCTTGGTCGGGTGGATGCAGTCGACCGGGCAGACCTCCACGCAGGAGGTGTCCTTGGTTCCGATGCACGGTTCAGCGATGATATGAGGCATAAAGCAAACCTCGCGAGGGGCGAGTGGGATGGGTTCGTGAGCGACGCGCTCGCGTCGGGCCCGCCGGCCGGACCTGCTCGATCCTATCGGCTCGCCCCAGCCGGGGCGATGAGCGGGCACGGAAGACTATAAGCCATCGGTTCGCTCTGAACATGCTGTGACGACCCACCCGATCGCGTGGGCGCCAGATGATCCCCGGTCTCAACAAGCCCACATACGACCGGCACCCTGCGGTCCGCAAAACGACCACCGGCGAGACCCGAAGGTCCCGCCGGCTCGAATTCGATCGTTGGCGCTGCGGCGGGCGTTGAAACGACCCGCCTCGGTCCGTCCCCCGGTCAACGAGACCGGGCGACACTGCGAGCGAGCCCCGAGGGGCCCGCGATTCAGCGACGGCTGGTCCGACGCGCGGTCTTCTTGCGAGTGGCCTTGCGAGCGGTCGCCTTGCGAGCCGTCTTCTTGCGCGTGGCCTTCTTGCGGCTGGTCTTCTTCTTGGCGGCCTTCTTGCGGGTCGCCTTCTTGCGCGTGGCCTTCTTGCGAGTGGCCTTCTTCTTGGCGGTCTTCTTCTTCGCGGTCCGCTTCTTGGTTGTGCGCTTCTTGGTCGCGCGCTTCTTGGTAGCGCGCTTCTTCGCGGTCTTCTTCTTCGCGGCCTTCTTCTTGGTCGCACGCTTCTTCGTCGTGCGCTTCTTGGTGGCCCGCTTCTTCGCGGTCTTCTTGGCGGGGCGCTTCTTCGCCGTCGCCTTGCGGGTGGTGCGCTTCTTCGTCGCGCGTTTCTTGGTCGTGCGTTTCTTCGCTGTGCGTTTCTTAGCCATGGCTTTGAAACCTCCCTGTGTGTTTCGGAGCTTCGGAGGTACGGATCGCGGTCCAGCGCCAACAGTGACAGCGACCCGGATATGGAAAACCATACCCGTATCGGAATTATCCGGTCAAGCACTTCATCAAACTTGCCGACCCCGCGCCAACGCGCTCAACGCGCCGCTTCCTCACCCGAATCGTCTTTCGACGCGCCGCCCGATGCGCCGTCGTCCTCTTCAACAGGTCCGCCCTCGCTCGCCGGCGGGTCGTCTTCGCGCACCGGACCACCCGGGTCCGTTTCATCCTCGAACGGCAGCGGCGCGCTCTCGTCGATCTCCGGTTCGGTGTCGTCCGGAGCCTGGGGCGCTTCCTCCTCATCGCCCGGACGGCGCACGCGGATGCCCTCGCGCTGCTCTTCCTCGAACTCCTCCAGTTCCTCGTCCTCGCGCAGGATCTCTTCGAGAATCCGCTTTTTCGGGCTGGAATCGAACAATTCCGTGATCGACGAGCCGTTCACACGGTTGTAGAGCTCGATCGTCTTCTCGTCGGAAACCGTCTGCATGACACGCGCCCGCACAATGCCCTTCGCCGGGTTGTACCAGAGCCCCGCGAGCCGCTCGTTGATCGCGACACGCTGCACCGGATGGTCCAGCGCGTACTCCATCGTCGACGCCACCTCCAGCCACGGGTACCGCGCGCCGAGCATGATGTTCCGAGGCGGCTCGCCCTTGAACCAGCGCGGATCGATCACCTCCGGCCACCCGAGCTCGTTGAGTTCGATCTCTTCGGTCGCTTTCAGGTACCGAATTTTTCTTTCGATATCGCCCACCGCCTCGCGTGTCGCGTTCACCACAAGACGCTCACGCTCCACCGAAGCGCGATGGAACAGGTACGCACCGACCGCGCCGGCCAGAGCCACCGCGACCATGATGTACCTCAGCCATCGCAAACGCGTGACCTCCTCGGGATGCCCGATCTGGACCTTCCCACGTCAATCAGCGACACTTTTGCACCCCGCCGACAGCCCGCCCCGGCGCAGACGCCGCCACAAACCCGCTCACGGTCCGTCTGTACGGTCTGTGCGACTCACGCAGGGCCCGGCTACACTCGCCTTCCGCCGACCCCCGGCCACCGCTCGGCCACCCGAGAAGCCCCAAGAACGCTCCAGGAGCGCCCCAACATGACCGAAATCCGCTCCCAACGACTGCTCTGCGGCGCCCAACTGCTCACCGAGCGCATGCCCGGTGTCCGCTCCGCCGCCATGACCTGGATGCTCCCCCTCGGCACCGCGCGTGACCCCGAACACCAGATCGGCATGTCCGCCATGCTCGAAGAACTCCTCCTTCGCGGCACGCAGAACGAGACCTCACGCGAACTCGCCGACGCGTTCGACACGCTCGGAGCGTCGCGCGGCACCTCAACCGGCATCCGTCACAACAGCGTCACCGCCCAATTGCTCGGCACTCGCCTCGATGCGACACTGCCCATGTTGGTCGATATGGTCCGCTCACCGAGACTCGGCGGCGACGACTTCGACGCCTCGCTCGAAGCCAGCCGCGCACTCTGCCTCCAGTCGCTCTCCTCCATCGACGACGAGCCGCGCGACAAGGCGATGCGCGAGCTCCTCAACGTTCACTTCGGCTCGCCCATCAACCGGCACACCCTCGGCACGCGCGAGGGCATCGAGGCCGTGGACGCCGCATCCGTCGCGGCGCACTACGCCGCCAACGCCCGGCCCGAGGGCTCGATCATCGCGGTCGCCGGCGATGTCGACGCCGATGCGCTCTTCGAACGGCTCAACGCCATGCTCGACGACTGGCAGGGCGCGCCCAGCGACATCGCGTCCGAACAGCCCGGTGTCCGGGGCGTGCACCACATCGAGCAGAAGTCCAACCAGGTCCACATCGCGCTGTCCTACGACGCACCGCGCGAGACCGACGACCCCGACTGCTGGTACGAGCGCCTCGGCACCGCCGTGCTGTCCGGCGGCATGAGCGGACGCCTGTTCACCGAGGTCCGCGAGAAGCGGGGGCTCTGCTACTCGGTCTACGCGTCCTACGGCTCCGGCAAGCACCACGGGCGCGTCACCGCCTACGCCGGCACCACCCCCGAACGCGCCCAGGAAACCCTCGACGTGCTGGTTTCCGAACTCCAGCGCGTGCGCACGGGCGCCGGCGCGGTCGACGCCAGCGAGTTCGAGCGCGCCCGCACCGGCCTCAAGAGCAAGCTCGTCCTCAGCGGCGAGTCCTCCCGCGCCCGCGCTTCGGCCCTCGCTGCGGACTACGACCGCCTCGGTCGCTGTCGCTCGCTCGACGAACTGGCCCAAAAGGTCGATTCGATCACCCTCGACAAGCTCAACGGCTACCTGCAGGCCACGCCCCTCGACCTGTCGAAGACCAGCGTCGTCACCATCGGCCCCGCCCCGCTCAAGTTTAGCGCCTGAGTTCTTGCTCCCTTTCCCCTAGAGGGAGAGGGTTGGGGTGAGGGGGCAGCGGCGCAGCCGCTGTGCTCGGGTGGCATGGCCGCCCCTTGAGGCGGCTATGCAGGCCTCGCAGAGATGTTGACTCTTGCGCTGGGGTGCCACGGGTTGTCCCGAAGGGCAACCCGTGCTTCCTTCAACCAATCGCCCTCACCCCACCGGCGTCAGCGCCGGCTCACCCGCCAGCACGCGCCGGATGTTCATCGCAGTCAGCGCCGTCATCTCTGCGCGGCACTGCGTGTTCCCGCTCCCGAAGTGGGGGGTCATGCTCACGTTCGGCGCACTCAGCAGTCGCTCGCTGATCTCCGGCTCCCGCTCGAACACGTCCAGCCCCGCCCCAAAGATCAGCCCGTCGTGCAGGGCGTCGGCCAGCGCCGCCTCGTCGACCACCGGCCCGCGCGCCGTCGAAGCGATCACCGCCGTCGGCTTCATCAGTTTCAGTTGCTCCGCGCCGATCAGGTGGCGCGTCTCCTCAGTCAGCGGCGTGTGCTCGAAGTTCGGCTTGGGCGAGCGGCTGGTATAGAGGACGCGCACCCCGAAGCCCAGCATCCGCACCGCCGTCGCGTAGCCGATCCGCCCCGCCCCGACGATCAGCAGCGTCCGCCCGGCGATCGGCTGGCCCAGCCACTCGCTCGGCCCGAGCACGCCGTGGCGCGCCCACTCGCCCGATCGCACGAACCGCTCCGCATCGCTCAGCCGACGGGCCGCCGCAAGCAGGTGCATCACCGCGACATCCGCCGTGCCCTCGGTCACCGCGTCCGGTGTGTTCGTGACGATCACCCCCCGCGCCCGACAGGCCTCGAGGTCGATGTTGTCGTACCCCACCGCGTAGTTTGAGACGACCTTCAGCTGCGCGCCCGCCCCGTCGAGCAGTTCGCCGTCCACCCGCTCGGTCACCCAACTCACGATGGCATCCGCCCCGGCGACAAACTCCAGCAACTCCGCCCGAGACCGCTGCCCCCCCTTGGGCCCGATGCGCACCTCAGCCCCCGGCACCTCGAAGGCACCGTGCAAGGGACGGGATACGACGACGAGCGGCATGGGGGGATGGTAGCGGGCGGGAACCCGGAAGGGATCAGAGCCCGAACGCGCAAGCGTCGGGTCCCGAGCATCCGGCGAGGAGATGCCGCTGAAACGCGACCTAGCTTGAAGACTTACCCGATACTTGGTTCAGCATCTGCACGACAGCGGAAGTATCGCCTTGATCGCGAAACACGCCTGTTGCTCCGCTCTTGAACAATGAACGGAGAACCAGATCTCGATCCTTTAGAGCGTCGACAGAACGATCGTGCACTAGCGAAAGGAAGGTCTGTACCATTACAACTCTCTCTTTGGCATCGGAGTACAGCTGCAACTGCCCGAGGAAAATTCGCCCGACGAGGAGCAGTAACCAGAACAGAATCACCATAGTCACACTTGACTTGATCAATATGAATGTGTTTTGGTTTTCGATTTCTCTAAATTCTTCGACCTGCAGGGCGGCAACCACCAAGGTGGCCACGACGAGACCGACGAGAAGTAACCCAGAGATGATGAGCCCAACCAAGCTATGGTTTGCACGCTGGCCCCAGTAAGACTCTGGAGCTCCGACGATGGCTTTCTGGTTGAGCGTTTGTTCGAGCTTCAGGATTTCATTAAGGCTTTTCAGAGCCCGTTCCTGCATACGGCCAATTGTCTCAGCACCGCTAAATAGATCGAACCCGAGCACGGAGACTGTTTGTGCAGCAGCAACGCCTTCGGCGAACTTTCGCTTCGATTCGGTGTTGTTTACGAGAACTGAGGACTGCCCTCTCCTCACGAGATCATCGACCTGAGCAGTCCGTTTTGATAGTACAGTGAATGCACCAAAGGCATGAAATGCAGATGACCTGGATGCCTTGGCAAGGAATTCCTTGGCAGGACCGTCCATATCGATGATACCGTTGTCCGTTCGCTCCTTCTCAAGTCGGAGCCTGGTGTTGTCATCGAGTAGGCCAGTGCCAATTTGGTTCTTGAAACCTGCGAGCGATTGATTGTAGTTGGACCAAACTCGATTCACGATCGCGTCGTCTTCAGTCGGGAGCAGTTCCTTAATGCTGTCGCGCCATGCGTCGACACGTTCTCGTGCCAGCTCGCCGGTAGTCCATTGTTCAATCGTTGAATCAATTGCTGGCGATGGTTTATTCTCGTCAGTCAATTCGCCTCCTCACACCCCAACCACCGTCTCCACCCGCGTGCGCATGTTGTCTAGCACGTTCATGAAGTTGATGTAGCTGTCGTAGGGCGAGTCGTACGGGCTGAAGTACTTGTGCACGTCGCCGTCGGCCCAGAACTTCGTGGACATGTAGTAGAAGTGGTCGCTCGTCGTCAGCTTGCGCCAGTCTTCCATCAGGTGCGCGTAGTGCTGGATCGCCATCTGGTCGCCCGACTGCACCGCCTCGCGCAGTTTGTCCTTGATCGGGCGCTCCAGCTTGTAGCACTCGCTGATCGCGTTGTTCTGCATCGCGTTGCCCAGCCACGCCGACAGGTCGCGCTCCGAGTCCGCCCACGAGATCATGTGCGGCACGTCGTACTCGCCCACCGTCTCGAACCGCTCCAGCGCCTCCGAGGGCGTGTTGAAGTGGTTCTCGCCGGGGCGATGGTCGAAGATCGCGCGGGGCAGGTCGGCCATGAACTCGAAGATGCCCGTGTCGGCCCACTGGTGCTCGCCGAAGGTCTCGTAGTCCATGAACAGGTTGCACAGGTAGCCGTCGCCGTTGATGTCGTGCACCCACTTGGCGAACTTCTCGGTGTTCAGAGGCCACTCCTCCCAGCCCTTGTTGCCGAAGCGGAAGGCGATGTCGTCCGACAACTGGTAGTTCTTGAGCAGCAGCGCGAACGGCTTGTGCGACCCGTCCGGACGCACGATCGGCCCGTCGCCGGTCGAGGGAGGGCGGTACAGGGAGTTGGGTCCACGCCCTCGCAGATCATGCCCTTGAAGCGCCGGCTGCCGTCGGGGTTCTTGATCTCGTTGATGAAGTGCGCGACGTCGTTGTTGTAGGTCAGCTCCGTGTTGCGGAAGACCGTCGGCGTCTGCCCGAACAGGTCCTGCATGCGCTGGGTCTGGGCCTCGATCTGCTCGATGAACTCCTCACGCGAGTAGAGGAAACTCAGCGAGTGGAAGTCGGTCTCGGCCAGGAACTCGCAGCAGCCGGTGTCGCTCAGGCGCTTGAACAGGTCGATCACGTCCGGCGCCCAGGCCTTGAGCTGGTCGATCA
>CAXAVQ010000120.1:0-7504 GCA_963971985.1 uncultured bacterium | reverse complement strand
AGCGACCGCTGGGGACCTTCGCATCGGCGACGAGTTGCAGGCGGTGCGGCAGGCCGGCGAAGTCGACGAGGGCTGTCCGGGGGTCGGATGGGTTGTCGAGCACCTCGCGCAGGGCGGCGAGCGCGAGCGAGGCGTTCTGCCGGTTGTGGCGTCCCGGAATGGCGAGATGAATATCGGGGTCGACGGGGACCGAGGAGTCGAAGCCGAAAGCGTCGCGAGCCTGGGCGGAGGCGATGACCGAGGTTGATCCGGATCGGGCCAGCAATCGCTTCGACTCGCGGTCCGGACAGGGAATCGGGGCCGAGCCAGTGGAGCTGTGCGCTCGAGAGCTCAAGCACGACGAGGTCGCCCGGCTGCGGGTCTTCGTGGAGCAGTGAACTGCCGATGTTGCCGGCGAAGACGACGCGTCCTTTGTTCCAACCTGCGCGCGCCGCGTGGGCGATCATGGCGGCGGTCGTGCTTTTACCCGCGCTGCCGGTGACGCCGATGATCGGGCAGCCGCCGGGGATACGCTCGACGCCGAGGCGGATTTCGGTGGTGATCGGTATGGATGCGGCGCTGGCGGCCCGGAGGAACCGGTTGTCCCACGGCTTCGGGACCGCCGGGTTGGCGACGACCAGATCGCAAGTGGTGAAGTCGCTGACGTTGTGTTCGCCGAGGCGGAGGTGGACCGAGCCGGATTCGATCAGGGGACGCAGGGCTTCCAGAGATGTCGCGATCGATTCTTCGCTGGCGAGGTCGGTGACGAGGACATCTGCTCCTGAATCGACGAGGTAGCGCGTGACCGCGAGGCCGCCTCCGAAGCGACCGAGGCCCATGACGGTGACGCGTTGTCCGGCGAGATCGGACTGGTCCATGCGCGCATCGTACCGCTCGTGATCGATCAGATGCGCATGGCGGCGAGCATGATCTCGCCGAAATTCGATCGTGTGCTGACCCCGTCCACGTCACTGATCACCATCGCGATGGTGCGGCCCCGGCAGCGGCATCGCAGAACGAACGAGGAGCGGCCGCTGAGTTTCTTGCAGACGCTGCTGATCCATGGAGGGAGCACAGCGTCGGACGCCTGCCGACGCAGGCGGAGGAACGAGCGGAGCGATGGACCGGTGAGGGTCAGTTCCCGTTCGTCGCCGCGGAGTGTGAAGTCGTCGGTCGGTGACGAGATCCGGAGGTCTCCGCGGACCACGAGTTGGGAAGATGTCGAACTCACGAGTTGGAGTTATCGCGGGTGGAAATGCGGAGTGTGCCGTTGAGTTTCCACTTGGCGTGACTGGCGTTGTCGCCGGTGCCACTGGGGACCTCGATCTCCATCCTGTCGAAGGAATAGGTGATCTCGGCGCCGCGACCGGTGAGTTTGTCGTAGAGACCGATGGCGAGTTCGGGCCAATTGGTGGTTTGTTCGGCCATGATGCGTTCCCTTTCGGATGAAGTGCGTGATTGCGCACGCGGATGAGGAATTCGATTGGCCCCGGACACCAAACGGACTGCGTGACGCTAGCGCGGCTCGGAATGCTGCGACCACCAATGAAAAACCTCCCGAGGGGTCGGGAGGTTGGGGCAAACGAGCATGAGGGACCGGGAGACCCGGCGGTTCAGCGACGACGGCGGGTGCCGATGAGCAGCAGCCCGGCGCCGGCCAGCCCGGCGGGGCCGGGGAGCGGGATCACGACGGTCGAGGTCATCGTGCCGTCGATGAAGAAGCGATCGGAGCCGAACTCGATGCGCGTACCGTTCTGGAGGAAGGACAGGTCGGCGAGGATGCCACTGAGGCCGAGGGTGATGATGATCTCGTCATGGATCGCGCCCTGGCCTCCCAAGCCGCTGAGACCCGCGGTTGACACGAGTCCGCCGGACGGACCGTTCAGGCCGACCGGCCCGTCGAGGTTCGGACCGCCGAACGGTGTGGTGTGCGACGTGTTCGTCGAGACGTGGTTGGTGAGCCCGCCGAAGCCCGTGAGCGTGGCGGTGTCGGAGCCGTTTCCGAAGCCGTACTCGCCGGACACGTTGTAGTTCGCGCCGAAGTCCTGAGGGCCTCCGGGTCCGGCCGGGTTGAAGTTCACGGTGTAACTCGACGCGCCGGTCAGGACCGACGAACCTGTCGCGAGGATGTTGATGCCGCCCATGTCGAAGGCGATGCCGGTGAGCAGGCGGTCCGACGCATCGAAGCCGGCGGGCACCGTGGATGTGGTGTTGCGCAACGCGATCTGGAGCGTGCTTCCGCCGTTGAGCAGCGCGAACGACGCTTCGGCGCTGAGACCGTTGGCGTCTGAGAACGTAACCGTTGAGCCGAATGAGGCGACGGCGCTGCCGAGAACGGGGGCCGCGCCGAAAACGAAGGCGCGTGAGGAAACCATGTCTTTAACTTCTCTTTCTTCCAATCGTCGGCGGGGCCGAAACTACGGTCCCTGACGTCACGTATATGGTACCTCGGGTCCGGCCCCCGCAAGCGTAGTGACTCTTCTTTTCTGCACCTTTCGGGTTCCGGAATTCGGGTCAGGACCACCCTGAGTAGGTTATGGGAACGACTACCACACAAAGAACACGTTCGTTCAGGAAGGCGGTCCTCGTGCGACTGAGTGTCTACGGGATCCTCCCCGCGATTGTGCTGGTTCTGGCAAGCGTGACGGGGTGCCTGGAATCGACGCTGTTCTACTACCCCGGCTCGAACACGCCGGAAGCACCACGGGGCATCGAGGAGGTCTGGTTCGACGGGCCGGACGGGTCGCGGATCCACGGCTGGTTCATCCCAGCACGGGGCATCGAGGCGAACGAGCAGGCTCCGGCGGTGCTGCACGTCCACGGCAACGCCGGAACGGTGAACGAGCATCTGCCGACCGTCGACTGGCTTCGCGATGCGGGCGTGCACGTGCTGATGTTCGACTACCGCGGGTACGGGCGGAGCGACGATGGTCGCCTGCTCCGCGCAAACCTGATCGCCGACGGGCACGCGGCGCTCGACTACCTGCTGGCGCGACCGGACGTCGATCCCGAGCGGATTGGCTTATACGGCTGGAGCATGGGCGGTGTGATCGGGCTGGCGGTGGCGTCGGAGCGAGACGAGATCGACGCGGTGGTCGCGGCGGCCTCGTTCTCGTCGTGGAAGCGGGTCGCGGGTGACTACATACCCATTCTGGGCCAACTGCTGATCCCCGGCGGGTTCAACGCCGAGGACTCGGTGCTCGCGCTCGGCACACGCCCCCTGCTGCTGGTGCACGGCACATCCGACGGGATCGTGCACTCGTACCACTCCGAGCGATTGCGCGATGTCGCGACTGAGGCGGGCGTTGAGGTCGAACTGGTGCTGCTCCCCGGCTACAACCACGCGGACTGGATGACCAGCCGCAGCGCGACCGAGGCGATCCGCGGGTTCTTCCGGCAAGAACTGGTTGGGACCGAATGAAAAAAGGCAGGCGAGAGGCCTGCCCCATCGTGATTATCCTGCGAGCAACCGATCAGAGTTCGGGCGCGAAGCCCCGACGCATGGTGTTCTCGCAACAGGCACGCGGCTCGACAAACTGGAGCAGGTAATCCTCGCCGCCGGCCTTGGACCCGACGCCGGAGAGCCCGAAGCCGCCGAAGGGCTGGCGTGCGACGAGGGCGCCGGTGCAGCCTCGGTTGATGTAGAGGTTGCCGACGCGGAAATCGCGCTTGGCCTTGTCGATGTTGGCGGGCTTGCGGGTGAACACGCCGCCGGTGAGTTTGTAGACGTGGTTGTTGGCGATCTTGAGGGCTTCGTCGAACGAGGAGGCGTGCATGATGGCGACCACCGGGCCGAAGATCTCTTCTCTGGCGATGCGGTGCTCTGGTTTGACGCCTCCGAAGATGGTCGGGCCGACGTAACGCTCATCGGAGCGGACGTGCTCGGGGACTTCCATCTCGAGCAGACACTCGCAGCCCTCGTCCTTGGCGCTCCGGATCATCGAGCGGATCTTCGCGGCGGATTCGTTGTCGATGACGTGCGAGACATCGGTGCCCGAGCGGATCGGTTCACCGATGACGAGCGATCGGGTGGACTCGACGAAGCGCTCGATGAAGGTTCGCATGGCGGGGCCGTCGGGGCCCTCGGGGTCGACAACGATGCAGCGGGAGCACGCCGAGCATTTCTGGCCCTGGAACGCGAACGCCGAGTGACGGACGCCGAGTACCGCTTCGTCGAGGTCGGCGGAAGTATCGATGATGACGGCGTTCTTGCCGCCCATCTCGCAGACGACCTTCTTGACGTGGGCCTGGTTCTCCGGCGTCACGCCCGCGGCCTGGATGATGTCGAGGCCGACGGCTTTCGACCCCGTGAACGCGAGGATCGCGACGCGCGGGTCGCGCACGATCTCGGCGCCGACGGTCTCGCCCTCGCCGAAGACGAACTGCAGCGCGCCTTTCGGACACCCGGCCTCGTAGAGGATGTCGCGGAGCAGAGCCGCGATGCCGGGTGTCTGCTCGGCGGGCTTGACGAGTACCGTGTTGCCGCAGACGAGGGCGGCGACGGTCATGCCGCAGCAGATCGCCAGCGGGAAGTTCCACGGGCTGATGACCGCGGCGACGCCTCGCGGCTGGTGCCAGGTCTGGTCGAGTTCACCGATGAACCTACCCAGGCGCTTGCGCTCGAACAGCGGAACGACGCAGCGGGCGTAGTACTCGCAGAAGTCGATGGCCTCGCAGACGTCGGCATCGGCCTCGATCCAGGTCTTGCCGGCCTCCTTGATCATGACGCCGGCGAGTTCGTCGCGACGCGAGCGCATGATGCGGGCCGCCTCGGTCAGGACCTTCGCGCGGGTCCTGACATCGGTGTCACGCCACGCTTCGAAGTTGGACTCGACGGTGTCGAGCGCCTTGCGGGCCTCGTCGATGGTGGCGTCGATCGGGATCTGGGGGACCTTCGCCGCCTCGATCTCGCTGGCGTAGGTCTCGCGCACGCTCTTGAACGAGAAGTCGCGGAGCGGCTCGGTGTGGAACGGCTTGCCATCGCCGACGCCTTCGACCGCCGGGGACAACTGGTGTCGTTCGGGGCCGGACAGGTAGAGATCGGCTTTGCTGCCTTGCTCGCGCACGATCGCGTGGGGCGACTTGAGCAGCGCCTTCGTGTCGAGTTTGCCGGTCGAGGAAGCCATGAGCCACGACTCGTTGGAGGTGTTCTCCAGCAGTCGACGCACGAGGTAGGCCATGCCGGGGATCATTTCGCCGACGGGGACGTACTCGCGCACGCGCAGCCCCCACTCCGAGGCGGCGCCCTTGAGGTCGTCGGCCATGCCGTGGAGCATCTGCAGTTCGATGGCGTTGCGCGGCAGGTCGCGACGGTCGAGGCCGTCGAGCGCCGCCGCGATGGAGCGGGCGTTGTGCGAGCCGAGGGCGAGCTTCACGCCTCCTTCGTTCTCCGAGCGGGGAGTGGAGCCCAGGAAGATCTCGGTCATGCGCTCGAAGCACGCGTCGGTCTCGGGCTTGGTGTTCCAGACCGGGCAGGGCCAGCCCTGCTCCTCGGCGTGGATCGTCTCGAAGTCCCAATACGCACCCTTGACCAGACGGACCGTCACCTGGCGCCCGGTGCGCTTGGACCACTCCACGATCCGCTTCGCGTCTTCATCGCCGGACTTGAGGTAGGCCTGCATGGCGATCCCGGCGTGGAAGTCAACCTTCTCGCAGCAGCGCATGAAGAGTTCGAGCGTCAGGTCCTTGAGCTCGAACTGCTCCATGTCGAAGTTGATGAGCACGCCTTTGTCGCGTGCGAGTTCGAGGATCGGCACGATGCGCGACATGAGGTCCCTGATCGCGCCCTCGGTGTCGATCGGATCGGACTTTGCGCTGAGCGAGCTGATCTTGATCGACACGTTCGTGCGCGGCACGACGCCGAGGTGGTCGGTCTCCAGTCGCTCGTTCGCCTTCCAGCCCGCGACGGTGTCGGGCAGGTTGCCGACGAGGTCGAGGTACTTGGCCTGATACATGTCGGCCTCGGCGTCGGAGACGCACGCCTCGCCGAGCAGGTCGACGCTGAAGGCGATGCCGCTCTTCCAGAGCTTCTCGAGGTTCGGCAGTGCGCTCTGGGCATCGGTGCCGGCGATGAACGTCTTGGCCATATTCTGGATCTGGCCAGAGATCGTCTTTGCCGCCATGCCCTTGGCCATCGAGCCGGCCTTGATAGCGGTCGAGATGACCGGCGGCGGCGTTACGCCCGGCTGGTTCATGTAGTCGGTGAGGTGCTCGAAGATCGCGTCCGAGGTGCGCAGCATCGGGAAGCAGTCCACGAAGCGGAACATCTGGACCTTGAAGTCCTGGTCCTTCATCGACCAGTCCATGATCTTGTCGGACCAGAACTGCTTGGACAGCAACCCTGAGCGGTGCTTCTCGGCGAGCTTGAGCAGTTCGGTGCCGAACTCCATGACCCGGTGGTCGCGCCAGACCTCGGATTCCGCGCTCGTCTGGACCGGAGGCCGCACATGCTTGCCCTCGGCGACAACGGTCACGCTGGGCTGAACATTGAGCGGCTTGGTCTTGGTCGAACGGCGCGAAAAGATGGCCATGGATGCTCGCTTTCTTGCGGAACTCCACAGGGACCCGCTGCACACGCAGACGGCGGACCCGGGGCCACTCATTGTAGGGTCAGTTCGCCCGCCGGCCCCGGAAGAGCCGGTCCTCGGCGGCTAGACTGGGAGTCATGCCCTCCTCCAAAGGCAAAGTGCTGGTCGCGATGTCCGGCGGCGTGGACTCTTCTGTCGCCGCGGCACTGCTGCTGCGCGAGGGGTACGAGGTCGTGGGCTGCTTCATGCGACTCGGTTCGCCGGGTGAAACGCTTGACCAGCTCGAACCGTTCGACTCCGCCGGGGTCACCTGCGACCCGACGCGTATCAAAATTGGTCATCAGGGCTGCTGCTCGATCAACGACGCGGCGGATGCCCGGTCTGTCGCGGCGGAGCTCGGCGTGCCGTTCTACGTCTGCAACTTCAAGAAAGATTTCAACCGGATCATCGACTATTTCGTCGAGGAGTACGCGAGCGGCAGGACGCCCAACCCCTGCGTCCGCTGCAACGACTGGCTCAAGTTCGGCAAGCTCCACGCCTACGCGAAACAGATCGACGCCGATTTCGTCGCCAGCGGGCATTACGCCCGGGTGGACCGCTCGACGGGCACCCCCCGACTGCTCCGCGGTGTGGACCACTCCAAGGACCAGTCCTACGTGCTCTTCGGAGCCCCGCGCCCACGTCTGAAGGAGATGATGCTCCCCATTGGCGGCTATGAGAAGACCGAGGTCCGGGCGATCGCGGAGGAACTCGGCCTGCCGGTATTTGACAAACCCGACTCGCAGGAAATCTGCTTCGTTCCGGACAACGACTACGCCGGGCTCGTCGAACGTCGGCGAGAAGACCTTGCCGGGCGGACCGGAGACATCCTCGACACCGAGGGCTCGGTCGTCGGCAAGCACGAGGGCCAGCACCGCTTCACCATCGGCCAGCGCCGCGGCGTTGGGGTCGCCCTCGGCTACCCGATCTACGTGGTCGACAAGGATCCGCAGGCCAAC
>CAXAVQ010000119.1:0-7527 GCA_963971985.1 uncultured bacterium | reverse complement strand
TCATTGATCCGTCTCCTCGGCCGAGCTCCCCTGAGCCGCCGCATTCATGGTTTCCTGTTCCGCCTCGGCCGCCTGCGGCGCCTCGACCGGCGCCGGAGTCTGGCGCTCGACGGGGCCTAGCAGGTGATCGATCTCGATCGATACCAGCGATTCCTGCAACCGAAGGTCCAGAAGCCTCGACTTCGCGTTCAGCCGGCTGGTCAGCGATTCCAGCAGCAGCAGCGTGTCCACCTGACCGAGGTCCATCAGTTCTTCGACCTCCTCGAGTTGCTCATCGAGCAACGGGATCAGGTCGCGCTCGAAGGCCTCACGCTGGCTCTGAATCAGTCGCTGCCTCTCGATCGCCAGACCCAGTTGTCGAGCAAGGCGCTCGAACCCCGTCTCCGCTTGCGCACGAGCCATGTCTCGGTCCGCACGCGCTAAGGCGATACCGGCTCGATTCGCGTTCAGCACCGGGATGGGCATCGCGAACCCCAGCAGCAGGCGATCATCGTCCTCGTTGCCGTACCCGGCCCCGATCGTCAGGTCCGGGTACTGCTTACGGATTTCGACACGCAGCGCCTCTTCCGCAACCTGGTACGAAGCCCGAAGCGCATCCAGCTTGGGGTTCGATTTGATGAGCCGGTCGATCGGATCGCTCGGGATCGCCGCCGAAGCAGGCGACACGCCCCCGACGAACTCGATAGACGCGTCCGCTCCGAGCCCCATCAGCCCGAGCAGCTCGCTTCGTGCCTCGGCAACCGAGAGCGTGGCGCTCGCGAGCTCGAGGCGCGCCGACTGCAAACGACCGCGGATCGCTCGGCTTTCGACGCGCGGCAGTTCGCCGGCCTCCTCGAGCCGGTCCGTCAGATCCACCACACGCTGCGTGCCGGTCACGAAGTCATCGAGAAGGCGATGGCGCTCGACCGCATCAGTCCATACCGCCCATGCCCGGCGCACTTCCATGCGAACCGACCACTCCGCCGCCACGAGACGCGACAATTCGGCCTGATAGCGAGCCGCTTCCCGATCGCGCTCGGCCTGCAGACGCCCCGACACCGGGATCGTCGCTTCGAGCCTCAGCCCGAACTCGAGCGGGCCCTCCGGCGACAAAATCTCCGCGGCGTCGAAGCCGAACACCGGATCCTCCCACAGACCCGCAGTTTCGAGCGAAGCCAACGCCGAGGCCGCTTCCAGACGCGCCAGGCGCAGGTCCGCGTTGTAGAACAGCGCGAGCACCTCCGTCTCCGACGGCGCCAGGCCATCCGAAAGGTCAAATCGTTCGGGCACCCCTGGCCCCAAGGCTCCGAGGCGCTCGGCGAATCGCCCAACGCTCTCCGTCTCGGACGACCGCGCCTCGACCAGCGACGCATGCCGCGACAGATCAAGGGCCTGCGGCGAGTAACTCTGGCAGCCGCCCAGCGTGCCCATCAACAACGCGGTCGAACCGACCGCCGCGAGAGACGAACGCCCTCGCAGATTCAAATCATGTCTCAAAACCACCGCTCCGTTCTGTGAACGCAAAAACAGCCAACCGCGACGCCACAGCAGCGTCGCGCACAGCGCGTTACACAGAACGGACTACACGTTCAGGCGGGTACTCTCGACGACAACGGATCGTCCGGAAAGCGCATGGTCGACCACGAGCACTGCTCGAGGCGGCCCCTGGAACGACGGCACCCGAACATCCCACGCAACCGCGTGGTGCCAGTCACCGACCGTTGTCGCACCGAAGTGCTCAAGGTCAGCCAATCGGGACTGAGCGGTGAATTCCTCGCCGCCGACTTCCTTCTGGTCGACCGTGCACTCACAATCGAGATCGTGAAAATCGGCCGGAACGGGCAGGAGCGTCGCGAATCCGAAGTCACTCTCGTGGACGTGCGAATGCGAGCAGAACGAATCGTGCTCATGGTGCCCCGAATCGCACCAGACCGTCGTACCGGAACCCAGCCCACACATCGCGCGAACAACGAGCAGGCCGATGATCAGAATGGAGGACGGTAGACGACTCACAAATTCAGGCTAGAACGGATTTGCTCACGGGGCAAGTTTCCCAGGTTCGGTTGCTACTGAAAACACGAATCGGGCCATAGACATTCAGAGTGTCCAGCCCGTTCCCTCCGTCCCAGGCTCATTCCCTGCGCCGCCACTCTCAAAACCCCGCCAATCCGGCAAAAAACGCCGTCGGTCCAGCCCAAGAATAAACCCCGCGTCCATCGGAAGCGGGGTTCTCAGTTGATGAGTCATGTTCGTCCGAGCGGCGAGCCCGATCCGGACGGTAAATCGCTGCGCGACGGGCCCGCTACTCGCCGCTCAACGCCGACGCACCACAATCAGCACGCCCGCTGTGCACGCCCCGACCAGGTTCGACACCAGATCCCAACCCGTGTTGACGTACCCGCCCACATTGTGATCGGGCACCGTCAGCGTGATCGCGAACTCCAGCACCTCGTTCAGCGCACCGAGCCCGCACCCCATCAGCGCCGATGCCACCGCGAGCCCCACCCGAGGCTGCCCGGCGCGGTGTCGCACCACACGCGACAGCACGTCGAAGCACGCAAGCGACGCCGCGAAGTATCCGAAGGCGTGCACCACCTGGTCGTACCGCGGCGTCAGCGGGTGCAGCCGAAGGCTGTACAGCACGCTCCCGCCCGAGTCCGCCCATCCCGCCGGGATCGCCACCGTTCCGCCCGCCATGTGCATCAGCCCCCACACCGCGAGCAGCCACAGCGTCGAGCGCCGAAGTCCGAACCGCAGGTGCAGGAAGGCCGCCAGTCCGATGAACACCACCATCGCCCCCGCGTAGACCGCGAACTCCGCGTTCCCCACGCGCAGCGCCATCCCCGAGAACACCACCATGTACACCCCAACGAACACCGCCAAGGGCACCGAGATTCGTTTGCAAGGGTCCGCGGGCATCCCCCAGAGCCTACACGCAGCCCCGTCTCTCCAGTGACGAGATTCTTGGTTTGAACCTGACACCTATGGGGTCTACACCCGCCCTCTGCTAACCAATTCCGAGACTCTCAGAGAATCCCGCCCCAAGACCGCTCGAGCGCCGCCTCCGACCGCCCGGCCCCCGACTCTCTCCCTACCCCGCCAACCCAAAAAGCCGGCCATTCCGCTAAAAAACGCGATCCAACCCGCCCACGAAAAAACCCCGCATCCATCGGATACGGGGCTAAAAGCTCCGGAGTCGGAACTGGTGGAAACGACTCTCTGCGTTTCGAGGGAATCCGCGGGGTGCAGCGGGGTTCCGCTGCTAACCACGCCCACATCTCTGGACAGTCAACTCGATCAGTCTCTTCGGCCGCCGCGTTTGGAAGGGGTCTCGTCGGCCCTTATCAAGCGAGAGGGACGTCGGGCTCAAGGGCGTGTCCAGGGCGTACATCCGTTGAAGCGAATCTCTGCGTGCCAGACGAATTCGCCGGCGCTGGAGTGCTCAGCTGCGATTTGCGAAGACTCTGGAGGCCAGCAACGTGGCAATAACTGCGTGGCTCTGCGCGACACGCGTTCGGTGAGAGCTGAGCCGCCACTCAACAGCACACTGGCTCTACGCGTGGATCGTGATCATGCGGAGCACCGCAAGCGCCTCACCGGGACGTTCGTCGCAGATTCAGATTGGGTGAAGCTGCCCAACAGTAGGGAAAATCGCTATCCGACTAGATGGTTAAACGGTACATCTGCAGGGGGGGCTGCTAGTAATCAGATTCGGGCATCTCTGATTTCAGCGGTCGTGCGCGGTGTTCTGACTTGAACCGCCGGTGTTCTGCCGATCGGATTCGCGGCAATCTGTGAACGCGCGGCGACCAATCGTTCGCGAACTTCCAAGTCTGCCCTTGCATTCGGTGGGTCGACGTGTATCTTCTTCGCCGAGCGAGCCGAGCGAGCCGAGCGAGCCGAGCGGCTCGTGTTTCGATAACCGATCGACGGTGGAAGCCGACACTGATGAAGACCACGAAGCATCATGATCGTCTGCGAGAACATCAAAGCACTCGCGTCGCCCGTTCCAACTCCCCGACTCGTTCAGCCGGCGATAGCCATCGCCAGTCCAAGGCGCGGTTTCTACTAACCGCTAGGACGGGATTGCTCGCAATTGCGATCGCAGGTACCGCGGTCGTCGCTACGGTAGGAACCATCGGTTCGTGGCCGGCTGCAGCACTCGCTTCGGACCCGACGCCGATGGACAAATTGGCCGACCTGAAGCATTTAGGTCTCGGTGTGGACGGCTTGCTTGCCGCTGGCCTGACCGTGAATCAGGCATCGAGTGTGCTGGACTGGATTGGAACGGACCGAACCCGTTTCGACGCGATTCGCGTGGCACAGACTCAGGTTCGCAACGCTCAATCGAGTCTCAGCGGCATCCGCGGTGAGATGGTGCGAATCGGCCGTACCGACGAGCTCGAGACGCAGCTTTTGAGTGCAGAGACTCAACTCGCGACTGCTGTCTCAAACTATGCAGGACTGGTCGATGAGGCTCAATCTGCGCTTGAGACGCTCGTAAGCGCGGATCTTCAAGCCGCATCTGTCTGGCCGGTCATCTCGCGCGTGATTGCTAACCGCGATTATGAAGTACCTACGGCGCTGCGCGTCCTCGAACTCGATCCCTCCGAGTGGGAGCAGATCGAGTTGTACCACGAGATGTATGAGAAGCGACCCGAGGCGGTAGATATGGCGAGCGTCACGCTCGCTCAGAGCCTTGCTCTCAACTCGGCGGTCACCAACGCGCAATCTCGCATCGACAATGGTGTTGCGCCATTAATGCAAGCGCTGCTCACTCAATAGACCGAGCTGTCTGGACCGCCGTCACAAATCCCAATCTCCCGAATGAACCCTCGCCGCGTGCATCGAGCGGTAGCACGCTGTTCGACCAGAAGAGGAACCGAGCCGTGTTCAAAACAAATGCTCTCCGTCGATCGCAAGCGGTCTTTGCCGGTATCGTCACGCTTAGTTCATCAGCGGCGTTAGCCCAAAGCACACCGGGGAACGTCAAGGATGTTGTTATCCGCGAAGACAGCGGCGGGTGGGGGAACAGTGACCCAGCGGCCGCGAAGTTCGACCGCAATGAACTCACAATCGTCGTAACTCGGCATGCGTGGAATCTGGAGCTGGCCGGTCCAACGGGAGATCGGTACGTTGTCATCGAACCCGGGCACGATTCCGGAGTGACATGCTCGGATACCGCACTTCAGGCCCACCTTATCACCGCAGGTACACCTGGAACAGGTGGCATCGAGATATGGGCAGGCGACTTCGAATTCCAAAGCCTCTCCACCGCAAGCCCGGTCTACCACCAGACCACTACATGGGACGAGGGGTCGGGTTCCAACACCTTCGGAGTCAAGGTGACGATCTCGGCGAAGCCGGAGAACACGGATATAGAGTGGTCGGACCTCGGGGCGAATCAGTCGTTCCGGGTCGGAACGACGACCGATGACGCGTCTATCGCGGGGCGAGATCACAGTTACACCGTGACCACCAAGGTTGTAAGTCACGGCGTGTATGGAGCGAGCATCTACACAGTTGTCGAGAGCAACGGCTTCCAAACCGAATACCTGACCGAAACTGTTGAAGTTTTCGGGCTTGAGAGCGCAGACGGGGCCGACGCTGACACGATAACGCCCGGCACTACCGACCCGCTTGGCTGCTGCACTTTCCCTTGCGGCGTCATCACCGAGGTGACAAGTTCTGAGTGCGACCGGTTCCCGGGGACGACTTGGCAAACCAGTGCGGCTTGTTCAACCACCAATCCGACCTCAAACTTCTGTGGCGGTGGGACAGTCCCCAATCCAGACGAGCGAGACGATCTTGAGTATCAAGACGGCTACGTCGATCCGCTCGACAGTGCGTGCGGCACCGAAGACGGTCCAGGAACTGGGGCGCCAACTCGATACTACAACGGTATGACTTCGGTTGCTCCCGCTCCGATCGAACAAGTCACCGGAGAGAAAATCGAAGCGGCCACGGACTTATCCGTCGATCTTAGTGGTACAGACTTCAATCTGACCCGCCGTCACCGTTCTATCGGTAACAGCAGTAACACACTTGTCGGCAACGGCTGGGCGATGGGCGTCTTCTCGTTCCTGGACATCGGCACCGCGACGCCGCCGGCGCAGCCCGTTCTTACGCTCAAGGCACCGCAGGGCTTCGTGGAATATACGGAGAGTGGTGGCGTCTGGACCACTGGCGGGCCTACCGCACAGACGATCGAGAGGGCCGTCGCGTTCATCGATGGTCGCACCGACGGGCTTCCGGTCTACCGTTTGACGGAGCCCGGTGGCTGGCAGATGGACTTTCATCGTGCGGAGGACACCTCCGTCGATACCAATGTCGCACCCTCAAACTTGCTTCCGCCTTCGAGCTGGTACGGCTTGTTGCATCGGCGAATCGATCTCGCAGGCAACCGGTGGACATTTGACTACACGGAAGTTGACGGCAAGGTCCGGCTGGCGTCGATCACTTGTGATCGTCACGATGAGGACGGCACCTTCAAGGTTGAAGCCCGCATTTCATTCAAGTGGAAAGGTGCTAATTTCCCGAACAACGCGGGTCGGTTGGCGGCGGTAGTGGTCCTGCGTCCGAATGGCGCAGGTTCTTGGTTGACAACGCACAACGTGTCGTACCGATACTTCGATGATCTTCTCCGTGAAGGCAGCACAGCCGAAGACATCGCTCACCTGGGGTCGAGCGGCGACCTGGTAGAGGTCGTCGTATCTGAACGCCTGGACGACAGTGGGTCAACGGCTGTGTTCCGCGACCGAGTCACGCAATATCGCTATCACGACGGCAGTCAGTATGACTCGTCCGCTGAGACGGTCGACGTCGATTCCAACGACGACGGTATCCCTGGAGAGCAGGGTCAGAAGCATCAGCTCAAGATGGTGTTCAATCCTTTCGAAGTGGAGTACTTCGCGGAGCACTACCGCTCGGGTGGCTCGGGCGTGAGCCTGCTTTCCGCCGCGGATCGTCTCCTGCGATTGGCCGACGACGCTGTCGCATTCAGCGTCGATACTCTCGGAGACACGGGAGCGCCCTCCAGCGAGGACGTCGAAGTGGCCCGTCTTGCGAGCAAGGTGATTGCCCGTTACGACACAAGTAACCGTGTCCTCGTGCAGTACCTCCAGGCGTCTTGCGGGTGTGGCGGCAGCATGGACAGCACCCTGGGTGTCCGGCGGAAGTACGAGTACGGATACGCAGACGTGTCCGGAACCGAGTACTACCGATTCACCCTCACCGAAGCGTCTGACACGGATGGCAACGGAAGTTTCGAAGACTACCGAATCTACCGAACCCACCACCGAACCCAAACTACGGGCGGCGTGCCGCGTCTGTACATCGAGTCCATCGAGGACGGCGTCACCGGGGATACGTGGTACAAGGCCTACGAGTACACCTCCAAAGGTGAGCTGTTGGCGGTGATAAACGCTTCCGGTTTGTACGATTACTTCCCCGAGCTTGGCACCGGCAATATGGGCGAAATCAAAATCCGCGGGGGTAGCGGGCACGTCATCGGCTACGAGTACGACGGCGACAGTCGAGTCGCCGCGG
>CAXAVQ010000118.1:0-7530 GCA_963971985.1 uncultured bacterium | reverse complement strand
AGGGAGCCAGAACCGGCCGGACTCGCGCCCGTCTCAGCGCATACAGTGCCCACCCATGACCTCCCAATCCACCCATCGCAACCGACTCGCCACATCCTCATCGCCCTATCTCCTCCAGCATGCTGGGAATCCGGTCGACTGGTGGCCCTGGGGCCCGGAGGCTTTCGAAGAGGCCGCCCGGCGTCAGGTCCCGATCTTCCTCTCCGTCGGCTACTCCACCTGCTACTGGTGCCACGTCATGGAGCGGGAAAGCTTCGAGGATGAGGAAACCGCCGCCCAGATGAATTCGCACTTCGTGTGCATCAAGGTCGACCGCGAGGAGCGCCCGGACGTTGACAACATCTATATGGCCGCCGTCCAACTCCTCACCCGCTCCGGCGGCTGGCCGATGTCCGTCTGGCTCACGCCCCCCCAGACCGAGGAGTCGCGCCTCGTGCCCCAGGGCGAGCCGGGCGCGAATGGCTACGGGCTCAAGCCGTTCTACGCCGGCACCTACTTTCCGCCCCGCCCGGCCCACGGTCGCCCGTCCTTCCGCGAAGTCCTGCGCAACATCGCCGACGCCTGGCAGAACCAGACCGCCGGCGTTCTGGAGCAGGCCGAGAAGGTGACCGAGGCCATCGGCGTGCACCTCGGACAGGAGGAAGGGTCAGTCCGTCTCGACAGCCGCGAGGTCGGCATGGCCATCGAATCGCTCCTGCGGATCTACGACCGGACCAACGGCGGCTTCGGTGGCGCCGGAGGGGGGCCGAAGTTCCCGCAGCCGGTCTACCTCCGCCTGCTCATGGAAGTCTCGGGTGACATCGAAGAACCGGCCAACCAGAGCGCCGCGAAACAGGCCATCCGGCACACGCTCGATCGCATGGCGACCGGCGGTATGTACGACCACCTCGGCGGCGGCTTCCACCGTTACAGCGTCGACGACCGATGGCTCGTCCCCCACTTCGAGAAGATGCTCTACGACAACGGCCATCTCGCCTCGCTCTACGCGAAGTCATTCAAGGCCTCCGGCGACGAGTTCGACCTGCATGTCGCCAGCGGCATCTGTGAGTACGTGCTGCGCGAGATGACCAGCGATCAGGGCCCTTTCTTCAGCGCCCAGGACGCCGAGGTCGACGGCCACGAGGGTGCGAACTACGTCTGGATCGAACCGCAGATCGATGAGGCACTCGACGACAAGAACGACCGCGACTTTGCAAAGAGGGTCCTCGGAATCGATCGCGGCCCAAACTTTCAGGACCCCCACCACCCCAACGACGACCCGGTCAATGTGCTCTTCCTGCCGGACCGGCCGGACGCGCTGGCTTCTTCCATGGGGCTGAGTGCGACCGACTTCGATGAGCGATTCCAACGGGTCCGCCAGCGCCTGCTCACCATCCGCGACCAGCGTAAGCAGCCCGGCCTGGACGACAAGGTCATCGTCAGTTGGAACGGCCTGATGATCGGCGGCCTTGCCGATACCGCCGCGATCGCGACCGACTCGGAGGCCGCCGATCGATACCTCGACCACGCCGAGCGCGCCGCCTCATGGATCATTGAGCACATGCTCGACGAGGCCGGCGACTTGCGACGCGTCGCACGCGGCGGAGAGGTCACCGATGCGCCGGCGCAACTCGAGGACTACGCGATGCTCGCGTCGGGCCTGATCGCCCTCGACCACGCGTGTCGTCTGCGCAACCGGATGGACTCGAACTGGCTCGAGCATGCCGAGCGGCTGATCGACAGCGCCATCGAACGTTTCGGCGCTGGGAAGTTCAACGCCGACCTGTACGACACCCCCGAGGGCCTGACCGATCTCATCCTCCGCCCGCGCTCAGCGTTCGACGGCGCGATGCCCTCCGGCGTCGCGACCATGCTTCACGCGCTCATCGACCTGCACCAGGCGACCAGCGAGCGCAAGCGCCTGGAATTCGCCGAAGCGGTGCTGGCGAGCATCAGTCGCAGCGTCAAGGCCTCGCCGATCTCAACGATCGAATCCACACGTGCGCTCCACCGCCTGCTCGCCCTCGACGGCTCACTCCCCGACAAACTCGGCGACGAGACCGAGGAGGCCGCCGAGTCCTCGATCGAGTCACCTGTGCAGGTCATGGCGGCGACGGACCGGGTCACGGTGAAGCCCGGCGAACCCGGTCAGGTTCGGCTGCGCCTCGAAATCGGCGATGGCTTCCACATCAATGCCGCAGACCTGCCTAAGGAAGTCCGCGAGATCGGGCTGATCCCGCTCCGGGCCGCGATCACCGGCGCTGACGGCATCGAAGCCGAACTCCGCTTCCCGGCGGGCGAACCGTACAACGGCTCCGCGTTCACGAACCTGCCGGAGCCGCTGGTGTACTCCGGCGCTGTCGAAGGCACGCTGGTGCTCAGACGGACCGAACAGCCGCTCTCAGGGCGCCCGATCGCCATTGTGACCTACCAGGTCTGCGCCGACGACCGCTGCTTCGCGCCGCTGACGGTCGAACTGGACCTCGCGATCGACGCGGAGTGACGGGTGGCAATTACGCCGGCTCAATCACGCCCCGGCACTCGCCGAAGCCGATCCGCCGGTAGCCCTCACGCTCGCAGTACCCACGCAGGATCACCTCGTCACCATCGGCCAGGAACTTGCGCTCCTCGCCGGTCGGCAGCTTGATCGGAGTGCGCTGCGTACCGGGCACGGGGTTGTCCTTGTCGCCGTCCCACGTCAGTTCGAGCAGGCAGCCTCTTGCTTCGCGCGTCGGCCCTGAAACGGTGCCGGACCCGAGCAGATCGCCCGGCTGCATATTGCAGCCGCTCGACGAGTGGTGCGTGAGCATCTGCGCGATGGTCCAGTACATGTTCTTGAAACTGCCGCGGCTCAGGCGCACCGGCTCCATGCCCTGCTCGCGCATCTTCGCCGACGACAGGAACACCTCAAGCGTCACGTCCACGCCGCCGGTCTTGCGGTTCACGGCGCTGTCAAGATGGCTCAGCGGCTGGGGGTCACCCTCCGGTCGCTTTTCCGCTTCACAGCGGAACGGGGCGAGCGACTCCATCGTGACGATGTACGGGCTGATCGTCGACGCGAAGTTCTTCGCCAGGAACGGGCCCAGCGGCTGGTACTCCCACTTCTGGATGTCCCGCGCCGACCAGTCGTTGAGCAGGCACATCCCGAAAATGTGGTCTTCGGCGCTATCGATCGAAATCGGTTCGCCGAGTTCGTTCTCGCGACCGACGAAGAAGCCCATCTCGAGCTCGTAGTCCAGCAGTTTGCACGGCTCGTACGACGGCGCGCCGCCGTCCTCGCTCGGCGCGAGCTGCCCCTTCGGACGCCGGATCGGCACACCGCTGGGCACGACCGACGAAGCCCGCCCGTGGTAGCCAACCGGGATCCACTTGTAGTTCGGGAGCAGCGGGTTGTCCGGGCGGAACATCGTGCCGACGTTCGTCGCGTGATGCACCGACGCGTAGAAGTCGGTGTAGTCGCCGATCGGCAGCGGCACGAGCAGTTCATCGTCATTCGCGGGCACGACGATCTCATCTCGCTCGGCGTGCTTCTGCAACTTGTCGTTGCCCTTCGCGAGCAGTTTCTGGAGGTCCTTGCGGATCGCCGGCCAGTTGCCCGAGGTCACCAGGTCATCGAGGTCAAAGATCGTCCACAGCGACTGGTCAAGCCCCAGCTCTTCGGCGATCGCGCCGATGTGATTGAGGTTCACGAACGAGTCGCCAACCCGCGTCACAACGCTCTGCCAGACCTCGCCGTCGTGCTCGGCGGCTCGGGTCGCCAGCGGCAGGTTCTGAAGCGGAAAATCGGTCGTCGGGTCGTTCGCCGATTCGATCCAGGACTCCAGTTTCGGATCGTGTGTCTCATCGATGGTCGTGGGCATCTCGGTTCCTCGGTCTTGCGAAAGTCAGGTGGGCCAGACAGGGTAACCCACGCGAGCGGCCCCTGCCCGACGCTAGGATGCGTGCATGCGACCTGCGAACCGATCGCGGCAATCCAGCCGAAAGATAGACCCTACGGGCCTTCACTCGGACCGAAGGGTGAGCGTCTCCGACATCGTCGGGATCGTCTGGCCCGCGCTCGTCGGCATGCCGGTCTCGCTCGCGCTGGCGGCTGCGGATCGCAGCGGAACCGCGCTGGCGACCGCTGGCTTCGTTGTCACCTGGCTGCTCGTCTCCGCCTTCCGGCTGAAGGGCCGATCGCGTCTCGCGCCGATCGCCATCTACGTCTGCCTCGTGCTGTACAGCTTCATCATGTCGATCCTGCTCGCGATCATCGCGCTCGATGGTGACAACCCGCTTGGCGGGATCGGCGATCTCCTGCAATAAAACGGTTCACCGACACCCACGTTGACGCCGACGGAGATCCGGGTTTCCCAGCACCCCAACCGAGACTTTGTTTGCTTGCGTGCCCAGACTCCGTGCGACTCGGTCCTAGCGTGAGGAGTCAGGAATCTCCGCACGCCGGCATCGACACGTCCCGATGCGACCAAGGCGATGCGTACCACCGAGAAGAAAGTGAGACCACGCATGAATCACACGCAACGCATCGGCGCCGCACTCGCCGCCGCCACGATCGCGTCCATCGCAGGTGTAGCCAACGCCGGCGCACAGACCACGACGCTGACGGGCATCGACGACTACGACATGTCTACCGTCTTCCGCCCGTTCCTCCCAGGCTTCAATGATCGCAACGCGATCATCGACCAGGCCCGCTGGCAGGTGAACGGCGACCAGACCGGTTCTACTGGTACCCTCGGGATCTTCACCGTCTTCGACATCGACGGCTCCCTCCTCCGCCCCGACGCCGGAGCCGCTTCGATCACGAGCCTCGACTTTGGCATCTTCCCGGCGGTCAACAACAACACCGGCAACGGTGGCATCGCGAACGCCGGCGACCTGAGCATCTACTACACCACCAGCGACGTCGACGTCCTCGACCCCGACAGCGGCATCATCTTTGACAACGGTGGCGGCACCGACCCCACCGGACTCGGTGATCAGTTCGAGAACCTCACTCTCATCTCGTCCGCGTTCCAGGAAGAAGGCATCTACGACATCAACCGCAGCGCCGATTTCTCCTCGATCGAGTCGCTCCTGCTCGATCGCATCAACAGCGGCGAGAACATCCGCTTCATCCTCGCCAGCCAGACCGCCGGCTTCAGCGCCAACTTCGGCACCGGCAACGTCGATCAGTCCGACAACTTCGACTTCTTCGGCGAGCCACCGACCGTGACCTTTGGGCTGACCGAGGTCCCGACCCCTGGAACGGCCGCCCTCCTCGGACTTGCCGGCTTCGCGTCGGTCCGGCGCCGTCGCTGAGCCTTCTCGCTTTCGAACACGCTCAAGCCCTGCTCCGGCGGGGCTTTTTCGTGCGCCCGGGTATCATCCGTTCGTGTCGCGACCAGCGAAGCGTCAACTGACCGTCCGGTTCGGCGACGGTTCGACCGCACCGCTCGGCGTGCGCCGAACCCGCGATCCGCAACCCGGCACGCGCCCGGTCCTCTTCGTTCACGGCACTCCGGGTTGGGCCTGGACCTGGAACGCCTACCTCCGTCGACCGCCCGACGGCTGCCACGCCATCGCTCTCGATCGTCCCGGCTTCGGGCGCTCCGCCTCGGCGGGCACTCGGACCGATTTCGAGGACCATAGCAACGCCATCGAAGCCGTCCTCTCCAGCCTCGCCCCCGGCCCCAAACCGATTCTCGTCGGTCACTCGCTCGGCGGCCCGATCTGCGCGTGGGCCGGCGCCAAGTGGCCCAATCGCTTCGCGGGACTGGTGCTGATCGCTCCCGCGCTCGATCCGCGTTTCGAGTTCCCGCGCTGGTACAACCGGCTCGCCAAGCGGATCGCGTGGGTATTGCCCCGCCCCGTACGACGGGCCAACGAAGAAATCTACGCCGCCCTCGAACAGACGCGCCGACTCGAACCCATGCTCTCGCGAATCACCGCGCCGACCGTCGTGCTCCACGGCAAACGCGACCGGCTCGTGTCCTATGAGAACATGGCCTACGCGGAGCGGCACCTCGGTTCCGCGTCGGACCCGCAGACCATCACCCTCGACCGAGCGGGCCACCTGATCCCGTGGACACACCGAAAACTCGTGAACGACACCATTGCACGGCTCGCGTCGGGCAGCGACTGATACAGCGAACCGCCCTCAGACCGTCGAACGCTCCAGCAGCCCGATCTCCATAAGGTCCTCGATCGGTTCCGTGAACGAGCAGGTCCCGACACTGATCGCGAAACTCTCGCGTAGGCGGGCCAGTTTGGCAATCGGCACGAAGTGCTCGTGCCAGGTCAACCCGGTCTCGGTGAAGATGAACGCCTTCGGGTCCGTCTCGGCGATGATCTCGTGGAGGTCGTCCACACCGAGCCGGTTCACCCGTGCCATCGCCGAGGCGGTGAACACGTTCAGGAACCCGTGCATCGTCGAGCGGGGCGGATCGGCCTCGTAGGTTAGCGCCTGCTCGGCACGCACCGGATGGTGCAGCCCGGCGGTGAACTTGAAACTCACCTCGGCGCTCGCGCAGTGCGAGATGAATCGCGCCACCTCGCTGATCGAGGGGATCAGGTCGGGGCTCACCCCGCCGCAGCGGATCTTGGCTCGCCCGCCGGTGCCGGCGATCGCCGCGAGCAGGCCCCGAACGTCCTGCCGGTGATCGAGCTCGATGAACGGCTCGAGCTGCTCGGGAACGATCTTCATGATCTGCTCGATCTCGTCGGCGCTCGACGCCTTGAGCTCGATCACATCGATTACGCACCGTCCGGCCTCGGCCACCGTCTCGTGGTGGTCGTTGAACCGAAAGATCGTGTCGATCTGCTCAGAGAGTTTGTCCAGCGAGACCAAACCGCTGAGGCGCCACGGGTCGTCGCTCTCGCCCTTCGGGAGCAGCGGGATCGCGACCTCGTCGAACGCCTCGACTTTCGCCACCGGACAGACGAAGCGGCTGAGCATCCAGCGATGCGTCGACTCGACGTACTTCGCGTAGTTCTGCACCGCCGTGGTCATGTCGAGACTGCTGGGCGGGAACAGCCCGGCGTAGTCGAACATCTCGCTCAGCAGCGTCCGAACGCTTTCCATGTCGATCAGCTTTCTTCTGAGAACGGTCGAATCAGGGGCTCAGGCCGTCGCGGTGCTGCCCGCAAACAGATCGCGCCGGGCGGTTCTTCCACAGGCCACGGTGGTACGCGTCCGAAGCGACGATCGGGAACATCGCCGTCAGTTCGCCGAACACCATCTGCTCGTGAACGACATCGACCTTGCCCCAGCTGCATGCCTCACGCAGCGTCGAGCCCGACAGAGCACCGTCGCGCGAGTCGGCCACGGTGAACTGCACCGCGTACTTGTGCATCGCGACCTCATCGGTCGTTTCGATCAGGCCCTTCTCCTTGAGGAGCTCCGCGGCCACGACGATGTCCTGTGCGAAGTTCTTCGGCACGCCGCCGGCGAGCATGAACAGCCCCGTGTCCGGGTTGGCAATCTTGACCTCGGTCAGTTCGCGGAAGTCCGCGCCCGAGTCGATGGCGACGAACGGCTTGCCCTCCGCCGCACGCTTCTTCTGGGGCAGCACC
>CAXAVQ010000117.1:0-7562 GCA_963971985.1 uncultured bacterium | reverse complement strand
TCGAGGTCGAGCCTCGCCTGCTCCACCGCGGCTTCCGCGGCTCGCAACTGCGCCCGAGCCGTCTTGATCTGCGGCACACGCAGTACCAGATCCCGATTCGCAGGGTCCACATCCTCACCGAGCAACTCGAACTCCAAACGAGCAGCCGCCTGACGCCCCTCTTCGATCGCGAGCGTCGCCTGCGCCTGCTCCATCTCGCTGATCCGCATCGTCAGCATCCGCTCGAAGTCCACCGGGTCGATCGCGAGCAGCGCCTGACCGGCTTCAACAAGGCCGCCCGGCACGAAACCATCCTCCACCGAGACGATCTGACCGCTCACGCGCGGACTCAGCACGATATCCCGCGCCGGCTCGACCACACCGAGCGCACGCAGACGAGGCCGGTACGTCCCGCTCTCGGCTTGGATCGTCTCAACCAGCGCCGCCGTCTTCCTAGTCGCCGCCTCGCTCTCGGCCTCGGGCTCAGTCGTCTGGATGACATAGACCGCGCCGCCCGCGGCCCCGAGCAGGACCACGCACACAACAACCGACACGATCGCTCGCACCCACGCACGACCGTCCGACTTCTGCCCACCCTTCGACTCAGCCATCCACACCATCTCCCTGCAAGGCCTCATCCGCCGTTCGATCGGCGAGCGACTCCTCACGCGAGGTCGTGAAGCCGCCGGCAAGGGCTCTGTACAGTGCGATTCGGAACGAGAGCCGATCCAGATTCGCGCTCAAGACGTTCCGCTCGATCTCCTGGCGCTCACGCAACGCGATCAGAACATCGATAAAGTCGGCCGCACCGTTCAGGTACTGCGAACGCAACTGTTCATACGTCTTCCCGGAGAGTTCGAGTTGCTCTTCCAGACTCCGGATCCGCTCGACCTGCTGCGATTCCTGCGCGAGCGCATCCTCAACCTCCCGGAACGCCACCACAACCGCCTGGCCGTACTCGGCGAGCCGCTCACGGCGCACCGCTTCCGCACGCTCCAACTCCGCACGGCGACGCCCGCCATCCATCAGAGGAGCCACAAGCTGACCGCCCAACGAAGCGACCCAGTCTCGCATCAGATCCGAACCGCCCTCGTCGCTCGTTCGCAGCGACGCCGTCAGATCGATCCGCGGGTACTGCTCACTGACCGCGACCGCCACATCCGAGTCTGACGCTCGCAACCGGAACATCGCGCTGCGCACATCCGGCCTCCGCAGGAGAAGCTCCGAAGGCAGACCGACCGTCGGCAACCCCGGGACGACCGGCAATCCGGCCGGGTCAGGGAATACGGCTCCCTGCGACGGACGCCCCTCGAGCACCGCAAGGCGATGCTCAAGTACCTGGATCGCAGACCGGAAAACGACCTGCTGCTCGCGCGTCGCCTCCACCAGCTGACGCTGTCGCAACACGTCCGCGCTGCCGGACTGGCCGATCGCGAACCGGTTCTCGAGCACCTCGAGCACCTTTTCGTTCGTCTCGAGCTGCGACGTGATCAGGTCCAACTGCAACCGCGCCGTCGCCAGTTCGTACCACGCCAGCGCAACCTCCGCCGACAGACTGATCGCCGCCGCGCGGTAATCCTCCGCCGTCGCCGAGGCTCTCAAACGCTCCGCCTCGATGGCAGAATCGATCCGCCCCCACAGATCGAGCTCATACGAGGCCTCCAGGCCCAGCGACACACTCGACTCAGAATCCGTACCCGGCCCGTCCACAACCTCCGCCCCGGCCACCCCGTCGAGTACCGGGAACAGATCCGCGCGCTGCCGGCGCAGGATCGCACGGGCCGCGCGAAGGCGTTCCCACGTCGCCGCGAGCGTGAAGTTCCCCCCGAGCGCGCGATCGACGCGTTCGTTCAGTTCCTCATCCTCAAAGACGGTCCACCAGCGCTCCGGCATCTCGTCGATACCGGAAGCCGAGAACGCCGGAACATCGCCGAGAGGCAACTCAGTTCGCCCCTCAGGTTCCGCGCAACCGCACAAACCGACAACCGCGACGCCACAGAGCGCAACACCGCAACCCGATGCACCGGGGCGGCTCCATCTGCCGATTCTGGCGATAAAGGATCTGTTTCGCGCCGACACGGGACCTGCTATCGGGAAGTCAATGATGCCTCGGTCACGCCGACCGAACCACCCGTTCGAACAATGAAACGATCCAACAAGGACCGCGCCATAAAAACCTGATGACCCCCACACGCAGAGCGTACGCCCACGCAAACCACCTGTTCCACCGCAAACCCAACACGCGAACCTAGGGATACCGACTAGAACGCACCAGAACCCATCGCCCGGTTCCCTCTCGTCACCCAGGACCAGGCCTCATTACTGCGGCCGGAACTCGCCCTTCCCATCCTTCAACAGATCGAACAGCGGCCACACCGCGCAGAAATCATCGCCCGGCCCGAACGGCGTGTGCGCGATCCGAACGATCGACCCGTCCGCCTCCCGACGGAACGACGACACGCCGGGATGGGGACGCCCCTGCTCGTCGGCGTACCCCATCGCCTTCGCGAAGTCCGTCCCGGCACCGCTCACGCACCGGAAGTTCCAGCCGCGCTCCGCGCTGAAGGCCTTCACCACTTCCGGCGAGTCATGGCTGCACAGCACAAACGCGCACCGACGCTCGAGGTGGTTCGCGATGCCGCGAAACCCGTCGGCCCACAGCGTGCAGTAGCTGCATCCCCGCCCCATGTTGTGCACGACCAACAGATCGTCATGGCTGCCGAACAACTCGCTCAACCGGACTGGCTCCCCCTCGGGATCGCGGAGTTCCCAGTCCTCGACGCGCTCCGGACCCGACGCCCGGATCGCCTCAAGCAGTTCCGCCTTCGCCTTGGCCACGCCCTCATACGCCTCGCCCACCGTCTTCGTCGCCATCGTGTCGCCCTCCTCATTTGGGTCAACCGAGTATACGACGCCGCGCCCGAAATCAGATCGCCTATCCCACCAGACACCCGGGCACCATCGCCCGAGCCTGCCGGCACCGAAGCCCGAGCCCCTGCGCCTCACACGAACTTCGCAGAAATCTCCGAGATCAGCCGGCGAATCACGATCGCCGGCTGAGCAGTCGCCGGCGAAGGAGCGGTCGAATCCGCGTCATACTGCTCGATGATCTGGCGCACCGCGTCCGGCGTCTCCTCTGCGATCAGACGCATACTGAAACGCTCGAAGTCGCGATGGTCGATCTCCTGCGCAGACAGCACCCGCAGCGAGTGGTGGCGTCCGTCCCGCTCGATCGCGCCAAAAACCCTCGTGAGGTCATCCGCCGGCCCCTCAAGCACCTGAAAAAATGACCCATGATCGAACCAGATGCACCCCGACAGGTTCAGACGCCGGTTCCGCGTCATCGACGGGAGCACAATACCGTCCACGACCTGGTGATCCGTCAGCCCCGGAGCCCTGCGACTCACATACACAACATGGCGAAGCTGCGTCGTCGTACCACTCATCTGTACATCCCCTCGCCGTCGTGGCGATACACACCCGAACAGGGCCGCCACGCACCGCGCGCGAAGCCTCGACCGTCACCACACACACCAATCGAACCTGCTGTGAATCGCCTATCGTGCTCCCCCACCAACCGACGGCGCCCAACAGGCCGACGACCCGCGGAGGATCGACCACCATGACCATCAGCGGCCTCAACATCCTCATCGCACACGGCAGCGACGACGTCCGCGCCAACCTCATCGACGCGGTCAACGACTCCCACACCATCACCGCAGCGTGCGGCACGGTCGCCGAAATGAAGCGCGCCGCCATCGAGCGACGCCCCGATCTGCTCATCACCGGAATCTGGTTCCCCGACGGCGACGGCATCGACACCGCCCGCTCCCCTGCGTCATCTCCACCGCCGAGCGTTCGCTCGAACTCGTCGAGAAAGCCATGGAAGACCACGTCATGGCCTATCTGATCGAACCCGTCTCCGCCGAAGAGTTGCACGCCGCGATCATCGTCGCCTGGAGCCGCTTCGAGCAGTTCCGTGATCTCGAATCCCAAGTCGACGATCTCAAAACCGCCCTCGAACACCGAAAGACCATCGAACGCGCCAAGGGCCTGCTCATGGCCACCCGCTCGATGTCCGAAAGCGAAGCGTTCAGCAACCTCCGGCGGCGCGCCCAGGACCGACGCATCCGCATGGTCGATATCGCCAGCGAAATCCTCGCCGATCACACGACGAATCAACCCGATTCGGCCGAGACAGCAGATTGAGGCGGGGGCCATGCTCGACGCGCTTCCTCGGTGCTCCCAACAGCCGGCGTGACGCACGACCGCAATGAATCACCCCTGACAGCGTCGGCAGGAGACACGAAGAAGTACGGAACCGATCACCCCGCATGTCAAAGCGCGGGGTGATCGAACGCGTATCAAATCGTCTTCCTGACGGGAACTATTGGCCCGCTGTTCCGAACGCCGCGAGCACCATGTTCAGATCAGCCAGATCCGTGACACCATCCCCGTTGGCGTCGCCATCTGCCGAGGTGCCAAACGCTCCGAGAACCGCGTTCAGGTCGGTCAGATCCACGAAGCCATCGTTGTTCAGATCGCCGGCTGGACCGCCCCGCTCCTCGGACACATCGATCGCGATCACGCGGAACGTCGAGACGGTGGTGATGGGCAGTTCCAACGCGATCACATACGCCGTCCGCCCGTCCGCCGAAAGGCGCGGCTTGGTGTACATGGCTACGGGCGTCCCGTCCTCGTCGAAGACGTCCTGCGTCCAGAACCGCTCTCCGTCCTCCGCTGAACGGAGTTCAACGAACGAGCCGCTCCCGACCGGGTCCGTGTAATTGCCCAGTGCGACCACCGTATCGCCTGAAGGGCTCGGGATCGGACTGTGGTAGGTCACCGAATCTCGCAGCGTGCGCCACCGCTCGCTGCCATCGGTGTTCACACCGGACAGACGCGTGAGGTCCCAGCCGATGTAGATGCTCCCGTCCGCGCCGATCGACGGGCGCGTGGCCCCGGAAGCAATCCCCGGATCGAATCGCCACGAGCGCTGACCGGAAGGGTCGAACGACTGCAGGCCCCAACCGATGCCCCCGATCCCTCCGAACTCCATCATGTAGTGCCTGCCGGTCTCCGGATCGCCGACGATCAGCGTCTGGCCGACATCGTTCCCGCCCGCAATCGGAACCGCAAAGTTCTGATCGCCGGTCTCCAGATCGAACGCCCAGTTCCGCCCGTCGCCATTGCGATCGGCCGTGAACACCAGCTGATCGATTTCGCCGCCCGGTGACGACGGGATGAACGCCATCTCGCTCCCGCGCGCCGCGTCCTCGAGAATGAAAGGATCCGCCTGGACACTCCACGCCAGCGAACCATCCGGATTTACCGCGAACACCTCGAATTCGTTGCCGAGCAGCTGGCCCGCGTTCATCGCGCCGTAGATCTTCCCGTCCGGGCCGATGCTCGGACCGGCCTGCCACGTCAGCGCGTGATCGATCGTGAACGTCCACTGGTGCGAACCATCCGGGTTGAACGCCTCCAGCCGGACACGCTCGCCGAGCGGATTGGTCCCAACGTAGATCGTCCCGTCCGCGCCGATCGCCAAAGGCCCCTCGTCAGCGCTGCCCTGCGCGCCACGGAGCGTGTCCACGATCCACTTGAGGCCGCCGTCGGGTGACAGCGCGTACAGGCTGCCTCGGACATCATCGACATACACCGTGCCATCCGGACCGACACTCGGACGGAACGTCGAGTACGGCCCGTCGGCCTCGAACCACCAAAGCACCCGCTCGTCGGAAGCACGCTCCACGATCGTGAGATCCATCGAGTCCACGATCTCGCCGCCGATCTGCAGCGAAACCTGAGTCGAGCCCAACCCGACCGACTCCGGCACGTACGCCGTGATCGTCTGGTCCGTCCACGACGTGACGATCGCCGATTGCCCGTCGATCAGCACCTCGTTGGGCCCGAGCCCGTTGCCGAACTCGACGCCCTGGATGAGCAGCCGATCGCTCGGGTTGACCACACCACCCGCGGGGTCGAGGAACAGAATGTCCGGTTCGGGCTGCGACCCGATCGTCCCGCTGAGCTGGAATGACATATCCACCGGCGGCAGGTCTCCGGGACGCTGACGAACCCACTCGCCGCCCGCGTTCATATCCCGGTAGTACGCCGGACCGGCCTGCGTTTCATTGAAGTTCCGGGCGTAGAAGTTCCACTGGTCGCCGAACTCCGTTCCGCTGAGTTCAACCTGCACCGACATGTAGTGCAGCCCGGTCGCGACGAACGGCGTCGGCAGCGTGATGTCCAGAAGCTCCATGCAGCACGAGGGCGACCAGGTGAACCCGTCGTTCAGAGGCACGAACTGTTCGTCCTGCAACACCCCCGGTCCGCTCTCCGTCCACTCGTAGAACCGGACATACACCCCGGTGACCCCGGTCGGGCTTCCAAAGCAGCCGTTGTTGCAGGTCTCGCCGTCAGCCAAGACGTGCTCGATCGTGCCGATGACATTGAAATCGTCGGCCACCTCACCCTGCAGCACCGGGCTGTCCACGCTCGGTCCGATCATGGCATTGGAGAAAACCGTCGGGATGTCGGGGTTCGTGCTCCACACGACCACATCAGCGCTCGCAGGCAGTGCAGCCGCCGCGCTCAAGGCAAGAAATGCGAAACGGCTTCGAACGATTTTGTCTGTGATTCGGCGCATGGGTGGAACCCGGCAAGAGGCGGCAGTGCGATAGCAAGCCGGTCCCGGACCGGCCGCGCACCACAGGGATACACCTGTCAGGTGTCCCGGCAAACCGCTCTGATACATTTTGCCGCAAAGCAGCCGGGTTTCTTCGGCGCTCACGCCCACCAGATCAAGGGAAATCCGCCTCCGAGGCGATGAAAACGCCGCTCCGTCACGCGATCGTCGGCGCGTCCGCCTTGCGCTTCTTCCGCCGGTGCCCCGCCTTCATGTTCACAACCTCAACGCACAGCGCAAACACCATCGCGAAGTAGATATAGCCCCGAGGCAGGTGCTGGCCCGCACCCTCAGCCACCAGCAGCACACCGATCAGCACCAGGAACGCCAGCGCCAGCGTCTTCATCGTCGGGTGCTTCTGCACGAACCGCGCGATCGGACCCGCGAACCCGATCATCACGCCGATAGCCACCACCACTGCGGTCGCCATGATCCAATAGTTGCTCGTCATCCCGACCGCGGTGATCACCGAGTCGATCGAGAACACCAGGTCGAGCAGCAGGATCTGCACCAGCACGCTCCCCATCGTCGCCGCCTGCTTCTTCAGCCCCGGCCTCGCATGTGGGTCGTGCTCCGTTGCCCCGCCGTCCTCCACCATGTGGTGGAGTTCCTTCGTCGCCTTGGCGATCAGGAACAGCCCACCAGCCAGCAGGATGAGCGACTTCCCGGATATCTCAAGTCCCAGCACCGTCGCGAACGGCTCGGTCAGTTGGATGATCCAGAACGCCAGGCCCAGCAGCACCAGGCGCATCACCATCGCCAGCAGAAGACCGATCGTCCGCGCCTTCGCCTGCTGATCCTCGGGCAACCGCGCCGCGAGAATCGCGATGAACACCACGTTGTCGATACCGAGCACCACCTCGAGCGTCGTGATCGTCAGCAGGGCGATCAG
>CAXAVQ010000116.1:0-7597 GCA_963971985.1 uncultured bacterium | reverse complement strand
GTCGTCGCGCTCGAGCTGCATGAGGATGGCCGGGCGGTGATAGCGCTGCACGATGCGCGAGCAGACGATGCCGACCACGCCGGGGTGCCAGCCTTCGTGGGCGAGGACGATCGCACGCCGGCCGGTATCGCCGGTCATGCCGCCCTGTTCGGCGAGTTCGCAGGCCTGGTCAAAGATCTTGCGCTCGGTGGCCTGGCGCTGCTTGTTCTGCTCGTTGAGTTGCTCGGCGATCTCCATCGCGCGGGGCTCGCTGGCCACGGTGAGCATCTCGACGGCTTCGGCGGCGTGGCCCATCCGGCCGCAGGCGTTGAGGCGCGGGCCGAGGATGAACCCGACCTTCTCGGCGTCGATGGACTCGTCGAGCAGGTCGGAGGCCGCGAGCAGGGCGCGGAGGCCAGTGAGATTGGTTGCGCGGATGTGCTTGAGGCCGAAGGAGGCGATGACGCGGTTCTCGTCGACGAGCGGGACGATGTCGGCGATGGTGCCGAGGGCGGCGAGGGCAAGCAGGTCGAGGAGGACGGCGCGGACCTCGGGGCCGACGCGATCTCCCCCGGAAGCCAGCGTCGCGACGCGCCAGGCGAGTTTGAAGGCGACGCCCGCGCCGCAGAGCTCGCCGAAGGGGTAGGGGGTTTGGCCGTCGATGCGGATGCGCGGGTGGACGACGGCGTAGGCGTCGGGGAGCGTGCTGTCTCCGGTTTCACCCTCGCCGGCGATGTTGTGGTGGTCGGTGATGATCAGGTCGAGGCCGAGTTGGTGGGCGGCCTTGGCCTGATCGAAGGCCGTGATGCCACAGTCCACGCTGACGACGAGGCCGGCGCCTTCGTCGTGGAGGCGACGGAGGGCGGCGCTGTTGAGGCCGTAGCCCTCTTCGAGGCGGTGGGGGATGTAGGGGCGGAGGTTGGCTTTGGGCTCGATCGCGCGGATGGCGTGGTAGAGGATGCTGGTGGCGGTGATGCCGTCGACGTCGTAGTCGCCGTAGATAGCGATCTGCTGGCCGGTTCGGATGGCTTCAAGGATGCGGGACGCGGCCTTGTCGAGGCCGGGCATGAGCGACGGGTCGTGCAGCGCGGTCAGCGCCGGGGAGGCGAAGGCGAGGGCGGGTTCGACCTCGGTGAAGCCGCGAGATTCCAGGAAGCGGGCGACGAGCGGATCGGTCTGCAGGGCTCCGGCGAGGCGCGACTGGAATGACCGGTCCGGTTCGACGGAGCGGACGCTCCAGCGCTTGGTCAGTCCGTCGGTGTGGAGGGTGGGGGCGGTCATTGGCGGCTCGGTCCGAGAACGGTCGATAGGCGACGCGTTCGGTCAGGGTACTGTACTCTGGCCGGTCCGAAAGCCGCCGATTGGCGGGAGATTGCCGGGTCTGGACCCCGGCGTGTCCCTGTTCAGTGCTGGAGAGTTGCCGTGTCCGATGTCCGCTACAAGTCCGTGCTGTTCTTTGGAGCCCCCGGTACGGGTAAAGGCACGCAGGGGGCGATCTTGGGTCGGGTGCCCGGGTTCTTCCACCTCTCGACGGGCGACATGTTTCGCGGGCTCGACAAGGAGTCGGACCTGGGCAAGGAGTTCCTGAAGTACTCGACCCAGGGGCTGCTGGTGCCGGACGAGTTCACGGTGCGTCTCTGGGAGCAGCACATGCAGGAACTGGTGGATTCGGGCGATTTTGACCCGGAGATCCACCTTCTCATCCTCGACGGGATCCCGCGGACCGTGCAGCAGGCGGGCATGATGGACTCTCGGATCGAGGTGCTGAAGGTCGTGCACCTGTCGTGCTCAGACGATGAGCAGATGGTCGATCGGCTGATCAAGCGGGCGAAAAGCTCGGGGCGCCCGGACGACGCGAAGGAAGATGTGGTGCGTCGCCGGCTCGAGGTCTATCGCGAGGAGACCAAGCCGGTGCTCGACCATTACTCCAGCGGCCTGGTCGCCGAGGTGAACGCGATCGGCAGCCCGGCGCAGGTGCTCAGCAACGTTCTGAGCGTCGTCGCGCCGATTCAGGCTGAGCACTTCGCCAACGCGCTCGCCTGAGATCGCATCGCCCGGTGTATCTTGGTTGTTCAAGTCAGTGAACCTGAACCCAAGGGAGGTGCTCCGTGAGCAGTTCGAAGCAGTCGGTAGGGATTGTGGCTGGCGTGATCGCCGGCGCCGCCATCGCGTTCGTGGCCGGACAGTGGATGACCGAGGCCGAGGCTCAGGTGCCCGGCTTGGGCGTACAGGGCCATGGCACGACGATTCCGGCGATCGAGATCGCCGAGGGGAGCATCGCGCTGGTGCGCGGGCCGGGCGACCAGTACTTCGTGATCGACCGGCAGGGCAACGCCTACCCGGTGCGCTATCGCAACGAGGACCTGACTCCCCCGGTGGGTTCGACGCTGCTGCGTGCTCCGTGAACGGTTATCAGCCGAAAGATGCCGACCGACGCTGATGCGGACGCGAGGGCGGGTCGATAGGGATAACGTGCGCTCGGCGCACGCTCTCCCACATCTCCTGCGATCGGACCGCGCATGGCACCCACCAACGAGATCAGCGGCATCACCGGCGACATCCTGCTCGACGCGGGCACGAACGAACTGGAAGTGCTGATCTTCACGATGAGCGGCGCGTGGTTCGGGGTGAACGTGGCGAAGGTCCGCGAGGTTATCCGTCCGGTCCGGACGACGTCGTCGCCGGGCCAGCACCCGTCGGTGCTCGGGATGTTCAACATCCGCGGGAGCGTGATGCCGGTGGTCGACCTCGCGTTCCACATGGGACTGAGCGACACGCGGAGCGACCTGAACGATGGCGAGAAGCGCATCGTGATCACCGAGTTCAACGGCTTCCAGACGGGGTTCGTGGTCGACACGGTCGACCAGATCCACCGGATGAGCTGGACCAAGGTCAAGCCGAGCCCCGACCTGCACGTGGTGCGCCTCGAAGGGGGCGATGCAGGGCTGGCGGTTGGGTCGACGACGGGCACGATCGAACTCGACGGGCGGATCGTGCTGATGATCGACTTCGAATCGGTCGCCGACTCCATCCTGCACGAAGACAAGCTGCACATCGAGCGGGTTGAGAACGAGCTCGGCGTCGACCGGTCGTCGAAGCGGGTGATCGTGGCCGAGGACTCCTCGTTCATGCGCGGCGTACTTCAGAACGTGTTCGCGTCGTCGGGCTACGACCTGCTCCGGGTGTACCCGGACGGGGCGTCGGCGTGGGCGGCGATCAACGAAGCCATCGAGGCGGGGCACACCATCGATGCCGTGGTCTCGGACATCGAGATGCCCCGCATGGACGGTCTCGCGCTGGCGCGGCACATCAGAGAGCACGCATCAACCCGCACGGTTCCGATCGTGCTGTTCAGCTCGCTGATCAGCAGCGACAATCTGAAGAAGGGCCAGCAGGTGGGCGTGAACGCCCAGATCGCCAAGCCGGAACTGGCGGACATGGTTCGCCTGGTTGACCGGGTCGTGTCGGGCGAGGCGATCGAATCGGCGAGCGTGCCGATGCACGCCGCGGCGTGAACAGTCAGAACGGCGACCACTCCGGGTCGTTCCGGCTGCGCGCCTCGTTGGCCCAGTAGCGCATATCGGTGAGCTGGTCGAGGCCGAGGTAGTCGGCGTGGCCGTCGAGGAACGACGCGGCGGCGCGGTTGGACCAGCGCGGGTCGACGTGACCGAAGGTGATGGGTTGACGCCCGCGGTCGAAGGTCGCGTCCGGTCCGGGTGCGATGATCTTGTGGAAGCCCTGGGTGGCGTCCACCAGTTGATTGTTGCGGGCCGAGGCGAACGTGATGAGGGTGGAACCGCTTCGGGCGTCGGTCATTCGGAAGACCGGCTTGGTGAAGTTGTAGAAGGTCTGGGGGTTGCCGACGACCTCGCTGGCGTCGCCGCCGACGAAGCGGGCGTTGTAGCCGAGGCTCGGGTAGACGCTCACGCCGTAGTAGTAGTCGAACTCGGGGACGCCGGCCTGTGTATCGCTGCCGCGTCGATCGAGGAGGGCGGTCTGTTCGCCGACGAGCACGCCTCCCTCGAGTTGGTAGTCCATGTAGGGCAGCAGGCGCCACGGGTAGCGCTTTCGGACCTCGGAGAAGGTGATCGGGCGACCGAGTTCGTCGTAGAGGAGTCCGGGGTCCTGGAAGCCGGGGAGCACCCGGTAGTCGTGGTCGTTGGCGTAGAGGTTCATGCCCTGCATGAGCGAGCGACCAGCGGCGAGCTCGGCGATGCCTCGCGCGGAGGCGCGGGCGTTGCCCAGCGCGGGCAGGAGAATGCCGATGAGCAGGGAAATGACCGCGACGACGACGAGCAGCTCGATGAGCGTGAACGCGCGATCGCCGGCGAGGCGGCGCAGCGGGCAGCGTCCCGAGGCCGTTGCGCTGGGCGTGTAGAACCGATGGAGCGGGGCGAATGGGCAACGCATGGGCTGTTCAAACCTCGGGAAGGAGTGAGGCGTTGGTCAGGGAATGACGTCGCCGATCTCGTCGGCACGCAGTGTGGAAAGCAGGGCGGAGCGGTCGGAGCCGTCAATGGTTCCGTTCTCATCGACGTCGCGGAGGCCGGATCCCTCTTCCCAGGCGTAGAGGTCTTCGATATCGACCGAGAAGTCGGTGTTCACGTCGGCGGGTGGGCTGACCTCGAAATCGAGTTCGACGCTGGCCTCCTCGACGGGGAAGATCGTTTCGAGCGTCGCGAAGCGGGGATAGATCTCGTCGCCACCCATGCCGTCGAAGCCGGCGAGTTGGAGCGAGGAGACCATGAAACTGATCGAGCCGGATTCGAGTTGGGACGTGAAGAAATCCCGCTCGGCTGGGGTGAGGGCGGACGCGTCGAAGGACCAGCGAGCCAGATCAAGGACACGCAGGGTGCCGTCGGTCGCTTCGAGCAGGTCCGGCGTCGTTCCGGTCGCGAGCGGGAGGGTGTCGAACTCGTTGCTGACGCTGTCATCGACGAATCGGCCCGTCGAGGTATCGGCTGGGAAGTCGATCGGCACGGCGTTGTAGCCGTCGGGGCCGGTGACAGGGTAGTTGGCATCGCGCCAGGTCTCGAAGGTGAAACCGTTGCGATAGCCCACGGCGTACAGCTCGATGGGGCGCCCGGGGTCGGCATCGGCGGAAGGATCGAGGAACGTGGCGACGGGGTCGTAGGTCGGGTCGTAGAAGACGCCGTTGTTCTGGTCGAAGGTGGAGGAGTTGAGCATGCTCAACTCGAGGATGAAACCGTTCAGGCGGACGGGGCGGTCGCTGTCGGGGAGGAGGCCCGTCGCGTCGAAGGTGAGGAACAGCGTGCCGAATCGGTCCGGGAACGGGTCGGAGAAGTCGCCGGCGAAGGTCGGCGCGGCGGTCGCGAACGCCCCCTGGCCGAAGGTATAGACCCAGACGTCCTCGGCGGGAGGGGAAAGTGTGACGGGTATGCGAGGTTCCGCGAGCGCAGGCGCCGCCATAACGACGGCGAACCCGGCTACGGCCAACCAGTTGATGCGGCGGGATCGGTGGGACATGGGCGGGGATTGTATCTGTATTGAGACTGAGTCGCAGTTGTGAGCGGCCGGAATCCGGAAAAATTACTGCGGAACAATATGCCCCGATATCGCGCAGAACCTGTCTTGCGCAATGAAAAACCTCCCGCTGAAGACGGGAGGCCGATATCGATCAGGACTGCAGGGGCGTATTAACGGCCGCGATAGGTGATCCGGCCCTTGGTCAGGTCGTAGGGCGACATTTCCACGGTGACGGTGTCGCCGGGGAGGATGCGGATGTAGTGGCGGCGCATCTTGCCGGACACGTAGGCCAGAATCTCGGTCTTCTGCTCGTTGGGGAGCTCGACCTTGAACATCGCGTTGGGGAGGGCCTGCGTGACCTTCGCCTCAAGTGTGAACTTGTCGTCCTGCTTCGTCATGCAATCCTTTCCAGGCAGCCGGCTTGACGATCGTCGAAGGCGAGGGCCTTCTCAGCCGCGCTGCTGCGTTTCCGTACGAATATCGTCTCAACCGGTGCGAGCCGGAGACGTATCGATCTCATGATAGGTCAATTTTCGCGTTCTGGCCAGAGTAGCCCTCAAACTCGTGATTTTCGCGACGCGTCGGGAGGGTGGCGCGATCGTGCCAGCACAAATATGGGGGTGGAGCGGCTATTCTGACGCGTTCAACCACGGAGCACGCATGCCACAGCACATCGGAACTGCCGGAATCACCGCCCTGACGCTCGCTCTGACGGCGATAGCCGCGAAGGGCGAGGATCAGCACTGGGACATCGAGAACCCGCCGGGCGATACCCATGAGGTGCGGATCGATACGACGGAGGGCACATGGGTTTCGGTTGATGTTTCGCCGGACGGCAAGCTGATCGCGTTCGATCTGCTGGGTGACCTGTATCTCATGCCGATCGGTGGCTCTGCCGATGGCGGCGCGGTCACGAAGCTGACCACGGGTATGGCGTGGGATATGCAGCCCCGGTTCAGTCCGGACGGACGGGCGATCGCGTTCACGAGCGACCGTCTTGGGGCGTCGGGCAAGTCGGGGGACAATATCTGGACGCTCGGGATCGGAGCGGACGACGCGTGGGGGACGGATGACGACGCGTTCACGCAGATCACCAACGAGACCTACCGACTGCTGAACGGGCCGGCGTGGCACCCGTCGGGCGAGTACATCGTGGCGCGCAAGCACTTCACCTCGCGGCGTTCGCTCGGCGCGGGCGAGATGTGGATGTACCCCAGCGCTGGCTTGGATGCCGGGGCTTCGGGTGGTCTGCAGATGACGGACCGGCCGACGGAGCAGAAGGATGTCAACGAGCCGGTGTTCTCGCCGGACGGGCGGTATCTGTACTTCTCCGAGGATGCGAGCCCGGGCTCGACCTTTGAATACAACAAGGACTCGAACAAGCAGATCTATGTGATCAACCGGTTAGACACGGTCACGGGGCGTCAGGAGCGGTACGTCTCCGGTCCCGGCGGCGCGTGTCGTCCGACGCCTTCGCCGGACGGGAAGAAATTGGCGTTCGTTCGACGGGTCGGGCCGCAGTCCACGCTGTTCGTGATGGACACGAACTCGGGCGCGATCGAGCCGGTGTTCGGCGAACTCGAGCGCGACATGCAGGAGGCGTGGGCGATCCACGGCGTGTACCCGACGATGGCGTGGACGCTCGACAGCGAGAGTATCGTGCTGTGGGCGCGCGGGACGATCAAGCGGGTTGATATCGAAAGCGGTGAGGCGACGGAGATCCCGTTCCGGGTGCGTGACACGCGGAAGATCAGCCGGCCCCTCGAAACGCCTCAAGCCCCGGCACCGGAACGCTTCGACGTTCGCGTGCTTCAGGATGTGGCGGTTTCGCTGGACGGTCGTCACGCGGCGTACAGCGCGCTGGGGCGTGTGTATCTGAAGCCGCTGGAACCGGTCGGTTCGACGACCGCCGAAGCACGCCGGCTGACCGAGCAGAGCGAGCATTTCGAGTTCGACCCGGCGTTCAGCCGGGACGGTTCGATGATCGCGTGGGTGACCTGGGACGATGAGCAGCTCGGCTCGATCCGGGTCGGTCGTCTGGACGCGTCTGGACGCGTGACGCGCTCCTGGCAGGTCAACTCCACCCCGGGGCACTTCACGAATCCGGTCTTCTCGCCCGACGGCTCCCGGC
>CAXAVQ010000115.1:0-7622 GCA_963971985.1 uncultured bacterium | reverse complement strand
ACCGATGAGGCGGCTGACGGCGTGCTTCTCCATGAATTCGCTCATGTCGATGCGGACCATGTTGTCTTCGCTGTCGAAAAGCGCCTGGGCGAGTGAACGCGCGAGTTCGGTCTTCCCGACCCCGGTCGGGCCGAGGAAGATGAATGAGCCGATGGGACGCTTTGGATCTTTGATCCCCGCGCGAGCGCGGATGACCGCATCGGCGACGAGCTGAACGGCCTCGTCCTGACCGACGACACGCTCGTGGAGCGTCTCGTCGAGGCGGAGCAGTTTCTCCCGTTCGGACTCGACGAGGCGTGAGACCGGGATCCCCGTCCATTTCTGCACGATCTCGGCGATCTCCTGATCGGACACGGTGTCGCGGAGCAGGGCGTTGTCAGTCTGCTCGAGCTTCGCTTCGGCTTCCGCCAATTCCGCTGTGAGTTTCGGCAGTTCGCCGTACATCAGCGCCGCGGCCCGATCGTGATCGTAGGTCCGCTTGGCGTCTTCAATATCGGTCTTGACCTGCTCGATCTCCGAACGCAGTTCGGTCACACGCTGGATGGCGGACTTCTCACGGTTCCACTGGTCGCGCATCGTGTCGGCCGAGGACTTCAGATCGGCGAGTTCCCGTCGGAGGTCTTCCAGCCTTGATTTCGACGCAGCGTCTTTCTCGTTCTTCAGAGCGGTCTCTTCGATCTCGAGTTGCATGACACGGCGGGTCACCTCGTCGAGTTCTGCGGGCATCGAATCGATCTCGGTGCGTACCATAGCGCACGCCTCGTCGATCAGATCGATCGCCTTGTCCGGGAGGAAGCGTTCGGTGATATAGCGGTGGCTCAGTTCCGATGCCGCCACGATCGCGCTGTCCTGGATGGCGACCCCGTGGTAGACCTCGAAGCGTTCCTTGAGGCCGCGGAGGATCGAGACGGTGTCGGCGACGGTTGGCTGGTCAACCAGAACCGTCTGGAAACGGCGTTCGAGAGCGGCGTCCTTTTCGATGTGCTTGCGATACTCGTTCAGGGTCGTTGCGCCGATGCAGCGGAGTTCGCCGCGAGCGAGCATCGGCTTGAGCATGTTGCCGGCGTCCATCGCCCCTTCGGCGGCGCCTGCTCCGACGATGGTGTGGAGCTCGTCGATGAACAGGATGATCGTTCCATCGGACTGCTTGACCTCGTTCAGGACCGCTTTCAGGCGTTCCTCGAACTCGCCGCGGTATTTGGCCCCTGCGACCAGCGACCCCATGTCGAGGGCGAAGACCGTCTTGTTTTTCAGAGTCTCGGGTACGTCGCCGCGCAGAATCCGCTGAGCAAGCCCTTCGACGATCGCTGTCTTCCCGACGCCCGGCTCACCGATCAGAACCGGGTTGTTCTTGGTTTTGCGCGTCAGAATCCTGATCACACGACGGATTTCGGCATCGCGTCCGATGACGGGGTCGAGTTTGCCCCTCCGGGCCATGGCGACGAGATCGACGCCGTACTTCTCCAGCGCCTCGTACGTCGCCTCAGGGTTAGCGCTGGTCACCCGCTGAGAGCCGCGGATCTGGGTCAGGGCGGCGAGGAGTTTGTTCTTGCTCACACCGTGCGATATCAGGATCTTGGTCGCCTCCGATCCGGTTCCGCCGGCAAGTGTGGCGAGCAGGACATGCTCCACGGAGACGTATTCGTCCTTCAGGCGCTTCGCCTCTTCCTCGGCGTTGACGAGGACGTTGGCCAACTTTTGAGAGACCAGCAGCTTTCCGTGCTCCGCCCCCGGGCCCCGAACGCTCGGGCGCTTCTGCAGGTGCTCCACAAGTGACTGCTCGACCCGACTCGGCTCGACTTCCAGCTTCGAGAGCAGGCGACGCGCGACCCCGTCGGGTTGCTCGATCATCGCGAGCACCAGGTGCTCGGTATCCACCTCAGGATGCCCGAGCTTGACCGACCGGCTGTGCGCCGCGGTCAGGGCTTCCTGCGTCTTCTGGGTCAGTCGGTTCGGGTCCATGCGTGCCTCCGTGGGGTGAGTCGGTATCTCTCCCATGTGCAAGCGACGTACCAACCATTGGTCTTCACTTCACGAATGAATTCGCCCATTCCGCGTACGTTCCCAAAGAAAACCACGGTTCGGTCATGCCTCATTGGCAGATCAGCAGCCACTCTGACGGGGTGACGAAAGAAGGACAAGGAGCGTCCCGCGGGATACACTGGCCTCCTGCTCGGCGTTCCTCGAACTGCACCCCATCGTTTTGTAGAGGTTTGGGCGTGACCAAGTCCCCTGACACCGCTCCGTCGGGCTCCAGATCCGGCTCACGCATCGTTCGCGTCGGGATCCGATTCGCTCTCGGCCTGCTCATCCTCTTTGTAAGTTTCGGTGCCTTTAAGGTGCTGAAAGATAATCGACCCCGTCCTGCTCAGGTTGGGGAGGCCCTCGAGGCACGCCTGGTTCGAGTCGTTGAGGCCCGAAGCGCTCCCGTCGCCCGTTCGTTCAGCGGATTCGGGACGACCCGAGCTGTCCGAGAGGCCACCGTCGCTTCGCAGCTCAGCGCGCGGATCACGAGTCGTCCGGAATCGGTGCGGGCAGGCAGGAGGGCCGGTGTGGGCGACGTCCTGTTCCGGCTCGACCCGGATGTGTATCGGGAGCGACGCAACGCGGCACGGAGCACCGTCTCCGCGCTCGAGTCTGATCTCGACGCCATTGACGTGGAACTGGAATCCACTCAGGAACGGCTGCGTCTGTCTGAGAAGGCGATCGCCCTGCTGGACAACGAATTGTCCGAACTGGAATCCGCGTTGGAACGCGGTGCGGCGGTGCAGATCGAGGTCGATCGACTCCGCCGCCAACGGACCACCTTGGAGAGCGAGCGCGAGGCGCTCCGGCAGGTGCTCAACGCCATACCCTCCCGTCGGGCGAGCCTGGAAGCCCGTATCGCATCCCAGCGCGCAGAACTTGCCCTCGCGGAGATCGACCTCGGCAGAGCCACCGTTGAATCGCCTATCTCCGGCGTGATTGCCGATGTCTTTGCCGACGCCGGCGACCTGGTTTCGCCTGGCTCCCCCCTGGCTCGCGTGGTCGATCTCAGCACGATCGAGGTGCCGCTCCAGATCCCCGCAGGCGCGTCCCGGCGTGTTTCCGTTGGCGCCCGGGCCGTAGTGCGAGAGCCGTCCGCCGGCGGGCGAGAATACGAAGGCACCGTCGTCCGGATCGCGCCGGAGATCGATCCGGCCTCGCGGACGTTCACGGTGTTTGTCGAGGTGCAGCAGGAGATAGACGCGAGCCCTTTCGATTCGAGCCGTGAGTACCTGTTTCCTGGACAGTTCGTGGCTGGCGAAGTCATCTCCAGTTCGTCGGTGGATTCGCTCGTCGTCCCGCGCGTCGCGGTCGACGCAGACCGGGTCATGATCCTGGATCCCGACTCGGGCACCGCGCAGCCCAGGACAGCCTTGGTCGCCTACTACACCGATCGCTCTCTCCTCGACGATCCCCAATGGGATCAGTGGGCGGTGCTTGAGGCCGGCGCCGAGGCACAACCCTGGCAACCGGCAACCCTCCAAGCGGGTGATCTGGTCATCGTCAGCAACCTCGATGAACTGCCCACCGGAACGGCGGTGAGGACCGAAGACCGACGGGCGGATCGTCGATGAGTCTCGCCGCGTTCGGAGTGCGTAGACCGGTCGTCGCGAACCTCGTGATGTTCGCCATCATCGGCGCTGGGCTGGTCTTCGGGCTCACGCTCCGGCGCGAGTTCTTCCCGGAGTCCGAAGCCCGCCAGGTCGTGATCACCGCCCCCTACCCCGGCGCTTCACCGGACGAGGTCGAGCAGACGCTCGCGGTGAAGATCGAGGATGCCGTCGCGGACCTCGACGACATCAAGGAACTGACATCCTCGGTCTCAGAAGGCGTGGCGAGCGTCACGATCGAGTTTCAGGACGGCATCGACATCGACGAGAAGCTCTTCGAGGTCAAGCGCGAGATGGACGCGCTCCAGGACCTGCCGGAGGAATCAGAGCGGATCATCGTGGACAAGTTCGAGCCGAACCTTCCGGTGTGCGTCCTCTCCATCTACGGGGATGCGGACGAACGGACGATGAAGAATGCCATCATCGAGATCCGCGACGATCTCGAACGCCTCCCGGGCATGGGCGATATCACCATCAGCGGCGTCCGAACCGACGAAGTGACTGTTGAAGTCCCGGAGCACCGGCTGCTCCAGTACGACCTCAGCCTTCCTGACATCAGCGACGCGATATCGCAGGCGATGCGTGAGCTGCCGGCCGGCTCTGTACGTTCCACCGCGATGAACACCGCGATCCGCACGGTGGGCGTCGATGATCGCATCGAGGACATCCGCAACATCATCGTCAAGGCCGGTAGCGGCCAGGCCCTGCGTCTCGGCGACATCGCGACGGTCACCAGTGGCTTCGCCGACGTCGACCTCCGAACGCGCTTGAACGGCGAGCCCAGCGTCTCGCTGACCGTATTCAAGGTCGGCGAGCAGGACGCGGTCGAGATGGCGGACATGGTGAAGGCCTATAAACTCGGGCGCGAGGTCGCGGCGGGGCGCGCCGAGCCGATCGAACTCACACCCTTCGAATACCTGCGCACAAAGATGCGTCGACCCGGTGACGAGACACCACCCTCGCCACGCATCGAGGCGTACGAACTCGGACTGTCCCGAACAACACCACCTCCGGGCGAGTTGGCAATCACCACCGACCTGGCCCGCTTCATCGTGGGACGCCTCGACCTGCTGACGCGCAATGCCCTCGCCGGTGGTGCTTTGGTTCTGCTCGTCCTCGTGCTGTTTTTGAACCTGCGCGTCGCGTTCTGGACGGCCATCGGCCTCGGCGTCTCCCTGCTCGGCACGCTCGCGGCGATGTCCCTGCTTGGCTACACGCTCAATCTGCTGACCATGTTCGGGCTGATCATTGTGGTCGGACTGCTCGTCGATGACGCGATCGTGGTCGCAGAGAACATCACCCGCCGCTTCGAGGAAGGCGACGACCCGGACACCGCTGCGGTCGACGGAACGAATCAGGTCAACTGGCCGGTGGTCGCGACCATCATCACCACGATTTGCGCGTTCCTGCCGCTCGCGCTGATACAGGGCCAGATCGGCGACCTGCTCGGGGCCCTGCCCGTCGTCGTGGCCTGCGCACTTCTCGTCTCACTCATCGAGGCGCTGTTCATCCTGCCGGTCCACATGGCTCACAGCCTCCACAAGCACGGTCGCCATACCGACAGCACGGATCGCGGATTTTTGACACGGGCTGAGCTCGCGGCCGATCGCTACCGCAACAAGTTCTTCAACGGCCTTCTAATTCCGCTCTATGGCGCGACGGTGCGAGTGCTCCTGAGGGCTCGGTACCTCACCCTCGCTGGCGCGTTCGGGGTACTGGTCCTGTGCTTCGGCCTGGTTGCAGGCGGAGTGGTCGATGCCACGTTCCTCGAGTCTTCGGACGCCGAAACCGTGAACATCGAAGTGCAGATGCCGATTGGAACGCCGACCAGCCGCACGGACGAAGTCGTTGAGCGGATCGAGCGAGCCGCCGTCGCGCAACCGGAGATCTCGGCGGTATTCGCTCAGGTCGGTGCAGTGAGTTCGATTGATGGCGGCAGCCTGGGCTCACAGCAGTCCCACCTTGCTCAGGTCATACTTGAGTTGAAACCCGTGGAGCAGCGGGACCGATCCAGCCAGCAGGTGATCAACTCCCTGCGCGAACAGATTGGTGAAGTGCCAGGCGTGAAGTCGTTGCGCATCGAAGAGGTCGCGGGTGGCCCGGGTGGCCCCCCGATCACGCTGACTGTGGTCGGTTCGGACCCGGATCGCATGGGTCCCGTCGTGGAACAGATCAAGAGCTACCTCGCCGAGTACGAGGGGGTTCGTGACATAGCCGACAACGCGGATTCGGGTCGTCGCGAGATCCAGATCGCGCTCAAGGACTCCGGGCGGGAACTCGGCTTCACACAGACGTTCCTGGGCAGACAGATCCGCGGCGCTATATTCGGCCTCGAGGCGTACACCTTCGCCGGAGTCCGCGAGGACGTCGATGTCCGGGTCATGCTCCCCGAGGAATCTCGGCGCTCGCTCTCCGCGCTCGATGACCTGTACGTATTTAGCCCGACAGGGGAGCCGGTACCGCTCTCAGAAATCGCCGATCTCAACGAGACCGAGGGCTACGCGACGATCCGACGACTCGATCGAGAGCGCGCCATCAGCGTCACCGCCGAAGCCAACCGGGCGATTGTCAACCCGGAAGAATTGATCGCCGATCTCCGTCCGCGCCTCGCTGAACTGCAGCGTGCCAACCCCGGCATACGGATCCTCGAGCGGGGACGTCAGAAGGACAACGCGGAATCGCTGGCATCGCTCCCGACCGGCATGCTCGTCGCCATCGGGCTGATCTACTTCACGCTGGCGTGGCTCTTCGGGAGTTACGTCCAACCGTTCATCGTGTTGTCGGCGGTGCCCTTCGCGGCGATCGGGATGATCCTCGGCCACCTGTTCCTCGGTTTCACGATGACGATCCTGTCGTTCATCGGGTTCATCGCTCTCAGCGGGATCGTGGTCAACGACTCGTTGATTTACATGTCGTTCTACAACCGCCTGCGCGATGCGGGCCTGCACATTGAAGACGCGTGCGTGGAAACGGGCCGCGCACGCCTGCGCGCGATCCTCCTGACTACCGTGACCACCGTTCTCGGTCTGCTGCCGCTCCTGCTCGAACAGTCTTTCCAGGCCCGATTCCTCATCCCCATGGCGATCACGATCGCCGGCGGCCTGGTCTCAGCGACGCTGATCATCCTCGTGGTGCTGCCGTGCCTCCTGATGATCTTCGACGACATCAAACGCAGCGCACGATGGGTGTGGAGCGGGGGCGCGACACCGCTCGCACGGCCCGAGCCGACCGGCCATGGCATGGGAACGCTGACCTCGCACATCGACGACACGGGCATCTGAACGCCGATCACGGAGGGGCTCTGCCAGTGAATACCTTCATCCGACCACTCTTCGCGTGCGTGGTCCTCCTGTTCGCGACGGAAGTGCTGCCTGCTGAGACCGCTCCCTTTGGGATTCACGTCCGAACCGAGCCGCTGCAACGAATCGACTCCACATCCGACCAGTTTCTGCCCGGTTTTCTGGTCGAAACACCGGCCGGCACAATCCGCACGCTTCCGTCCGCGAACCGGATCGAGTTCACGCCAACCGGTTCGGAGAAACCAACGGTTCTCAACGCCGAAGTTCCAACCCGAACGCCCAGCGGTATCGCGTTCGATGATCAGCACGTCTGGGTCGCCGACACCGGGAACCGACGCATCCTCCGATGGACGATGGAGCGCGATACGATCAACCCCGAGTCCGCGATCGTTCTCAACACCCCCGCGCTCCGGCGTCCGGTCGGCCTCCAAGCCACGGGCGGCGAACTGTTCGTCTCTGACTCGTGGTCCGATCAGATCCTCGTCCTCGATGAAGCAGGGCGAGTGCTGCGCACCATCGGGCAGCACGGGTACCAGCCCGGTTTCCTGTCCGGCCCCGTCGGTCTGCTCGTGCATGACGACCTGCTCTTCGTCGCCGACTCTCGAAACAGCCGCGTTCAGGCGTTCGACCCATCGACGGGCACCTTCGTCTACGAGTGGGGCCTGCATGTGATCCGCCCGCACGAGGG